>NZ_WEII01000181.1:0-5194 GCF_009183805.1 Bacillus sp. B2-WWTP-C-10-Post-4
GTAAAGGAACTTTTCCTTCTCCATCGAAAAGTTTTATAAATATATTTCTATATTTATAAAACAAGGCACGATTTTAATCGTGCCTTGTTATTTTATTATGCAGCGTTTTCTACTAAGAAGTCTACAGCTTTACGCACTTTAAGATCTTCAGCTAAAGCGTCTACGCTTCCAAGAGCTTGCTTGATAGCGTCTACTGGCATACCGTACATTTCAGCCATTTTTTCAACTTCTGCAGTTACTTCTTCTTCAGTAACTTTGATGTTTTCAGCTTCAATGATAGCTTCAAGAACAAGATTGATTCTTACACGTTTTTGTGCATCTTCTTTCATTTGCTCTTTTAATTTGTCAGCGTCAGTACCTGTGAATTGGTAGTAAAGCTCAAGGTTCATACCTTGTTGGCTTAAACGTTGCTCGAATTCACGAACCATACGATCTAACTCAGTGTTGATCATAGCTTCTGGAATTTCGATTTCAGCGTTAGCAGCAGCTAATTCTACTACTTCGTCACGTACTTTGTGCTCAGCTTCGTGCTTTTTGCCTTCTTCTAAGTTTGTGCGAAGTTTTGCTTTTAATTCATCAAGAGTTGCAACCGCTTCGTCTGCTTCTTTAGCGAACTCGTCGTTTAACTCAGGAAGTTCTTTTGTTTTGATTTCATGAATTGTTACTTTGAATGTTGCTGGTTTGCCAGCTAATTCAGCAGCATGGTACTCTTCTGGGAATGATACTTCAACGTCTTTAGACTCACCAGATTTAAGACCGATTACTTGCTCTTCGAAACCTGGGATGAATGTACCAGAACCGATTGCTAGAGAGTAGTTTTCGCCTTTTCCGCCTTCAAATGCTTCGCCATCAACGAAACCTTCGAAGTCGATTACAGCTGTATCACCGTTTTCAACAGTTCCTTCTTCTTTAACAACTAGTTCAGCTTGACGCTCTTGTAAAGATTTTAATTCGTTCTCTACATCTTCGTCAGTTACAGTTGTTTCAACTTTTTCTACTGCTAAACCTTTGTACTCACCTAATTTAACTTCAGGTTTCACTGTAACTTTTGCAGTGAAGATAAGGTTAGCATTTTTTTCGAACTTCTCGATGTCGATTTCAGGATGATCAACTGGGAAGATACCAGCTTCTTCAATCGCTTCACCGTATGCTTTTGGTAAAATGATATCTAAAGCATCTTGGTATAAAGATTCAATACCAAAGCGTTGTTCGAATAATGGACGAGGCATTTTTCCTTTACGGAAACCTGGTACGTTAATTGTTTTTACTACTTTTTTGAACGCAGCGTCGATAGAGTTGTTTACTTCTTTAGCATCAACTTCGATTGTTAAAACGCCAACGTTACCTTCTAATTTTTCCCATTTTGTAGACATTTATTCTTTCCCTCCAACTATAATAATGTATGCACATACCTCTATAGATTAAGATCTTCATTATCTCTTTTTTGAAATAACAAATACACAAATAATCCTCTAGCAAAAGCTTTCAGATATAATGTTCCAATCTACTAATTGCCCAGAAGACAACTACGGTATATTTTGTTCGAGAATAATATGAAACATATTAAGTAAGAGAATTACACTTCTCTTCTCTTACAAACAGGCAGTTTTCTGCCTTTTGCAACCCTTACATTATAACATAGAATATGCTCGTTTCAAGAACTGAACGATTCTTTTTCATAATTATACGGGCAAATATCCTTCTCTTTCAACACGTAATAACCATTGATAGGCAATATGAAACTCTTCCAATTCGATATTGTATGCTGTCATAAGCTCTTCTTCATCAATAGCCAATCCGAAACGCTTTCTTCCAATTCTCTCTAAAACAGCTGACCAAATCTCTTCTTTATCCATTAATAGAGCGAATGGGAAAATGCTAATTTGCAATTCTTTCCAATATGTAACCATCGCTTCAAATATATCGGGATAATTTTGCTCTAATCGACTTGATAATTTATGTATAATGTTATTGGATTGCTCCTCATTATGACCTGTAAATGCCGGAATTACCTTAATCGTATTCCCAAACTTTTCTACCTCTATTTCCTCTTCTACCTGACTTTCTATCATTTTATACAAAATAGAAGTTTTCAAATAGGGGTGTTGCTCTTCGTCTATTAAAAATTTCTTTAAAACAGGTAATGCAAGATCTAAGTCTTTTAACGAAAGTCGCTGAATCGCTCTTAGCTTCTGTCCAAAGTTTTCTCCAAAAATTTCATTAGTAAACTCATCCAACTCAAAATTTGAATCCACTAGCGATGCGTCTCCCTCATTTAGCATACCTTCTGCAAATAAAGCAAGCTGCGCTAATTTTTCCTTTTGATCAGGCATTATATCTTTCGTTTGTAAAACCTTTTCAACAGTTTCAATAACACCTTCATAATCATTTGTTTGAACTAAAATAGTCACGTACGTTTCAAGAATATCACCAAATAAGACAACTCCTGTTTTAAGCAACTGTTCACATTTGTCTTTCGCTTCTTCCATACGTTTTAATTCGAGTAAACAAATAACTGAAGCTAATTCCGTTTGTTCCGTTTCCGCATTATACTGACGTAATATTTCAAAGCAGCGCAATGCATCTTCGAACTTCCGCTCTTTCAGCGCTAAAAAACCTTCATCAATATAGCGCTCTGATAGTTGTGGAAACAATACGACCGTATTTTCTTTTTTATCCATACGTCCGCCTCTTTTTCTTGATTTTAATTATGTTCAAAGTAAATATATCAAATGCGTAATGAGAACACAACATCCCAAAACTATTTGTTTGAAATATGAAAATATTTAATTTTTACATTCCAATACAAATAAATCTCTACTAAAAATTAAAATTGTACAAGTAAAAATCCCCAGCAACAAACGCAGAGGATTCATCATTAATGGAAAGCTTTTATAATTGTGGGGTATATTACAAGGGTAATAATTTGGAGAACAATAATTGCCATAACAATCATGCTAAAATAGAAGATTGGTTTACTTCGCTTCATTAAAAACATAATAATAAGCATCGTACAAGCAAACAAACTTAAGAAGAACAAACTTGTTGTCGAACTAAGTATACCACTTGGGACAAAGAACAATAACACTACACTACAAGTACCTATAATTCCAAATAACCATTCCATTCATTCACTCATTCCCTTTCCCTCTCATGGCTGTTTTCTCTAAGCAATCAAATGTTTCACAACATCAACTACATACGTTAATTTCTCATACGCTACAAATCCAAAAGCAACCGTCAAGCCCGTTACAACTAATCCTTTCATCATTTCTGCCTCCTCGTTTTATCGTTGTTATCTTCATTATAAAAGATTAGCAATTTCTTACCATCGAACTACCTTACAGTTACCTTACAGAATTGTAAGATTTCAAAAAGAGATTGAAAAAAACCTCATATCGCTTGAGGTGCTTTCACGGAATTTATTTATAATCACTTGCAAAATTAACTTTTTTCTCTTGGTTATTTTTCGGAGAATCCACTCTTAAACTAATAGATTTACTAAATAATTTAGGATCAAAATAATTATTCATTACTTTTCTTAACTTACCTTCAGATATTTTCGTATTACAAGAAAACAAAGGATGAAGATCATGTTAATATATTTTTGTACAATTAAGACTTTAATTTACAAGGGGGATTATATATGTTTAAAAAAATGGCCGCAGATGTATTAGGACTAAGCGATGTAGGTTCTGTTATTACACCTAAAGACTATGATAAGGTCGATGCCGATGATTATGTAATGCATGAAGATGGGGAGAAAATTTACTTTCTCATTAAATCGAAATCAGATGAATATTGCTTCACAAACAAAGGGTTAATTCACTTAGACGGTACAAGCGCAACAAGTAAAAAACGTACACTACGCCGCTTTAGCTATAGTAAATATCAAATTAAAAACGTAGCGCTTGAAACTGCGGGAACGATTGATTTAGATGTAGAAATTAAGTTCCAAATGGGCGATGAACACTATTCAATTGATGTCCATAAAAAACATATTGAAGAATTAAAAGATTTATATAAAGCTTTACTTAAAATAGAAGAAATCTCATACGACAACGATATTACATTGCAGTATGCACATAAAAGTTTAGATATGGCATCTAACGCTTTCAGCCGTATTTCAAACGCACAAGTAAATTTAGCAGAACAGTTTAAAGAAATAAACGAAATCGCTTTTAACTGGCTCGTTGATACGAAGAAACAATATAATGTGAAAGATTATGGTTTTGTATTTGAGAAGTTTATTAATAACTAAACAGAAAACCTTGTTATCAAAAGATAACAAGGTTTTTGTAGCGTACCAGGAGAAATTCGAGCTCCCGCTTCGTCTTTAACCAAAATATATAAACGCTAGTATAATTCGTTTATTGAATCGTTCATTGTTTCGGTTAACTGACCATTTGTTAAAATTCTGCCTTATTATATACCTTATCGTCAAGATGAAGCTTTTTCCTATTATAATGTCTCTATTTCTAAATCTACTTCTAATTCTAGAGCTTCGTCACATGCTTTAAATAACATTTCAAACATGTCTTTACCACCACTTGTGTAAAAGTAGTTAGATAGATCTGTTATATTTGTTGAAGATTTATCTCTCCATGGTAGTTGCTTAGATAAACCTTCAATGTCCCACACTACTTCTGATGGTGAGAATAGTTTTAATTTTTCACGAGCTTCTTTCGCTTCCTCAATCGCCTTTAGGATATTTTGAAGTGTTAACCTTCCATCTTTATAAAGTATTTTATAAGAAGATTATATTATGTCTGGTTATTTCACTGTTCCAAATATTCGAAATTACTAACAGGGAGAATGAATGCAATTAGTTACATAATTGAAAATAAAATTGTTACACAAATGTTGAGAAATATTGAAATTCAATTTCCATCAAATTCTATTCTTGCTAGCATTATTTATAAGAATATTCAAAAAGGGAGGGGATTTCATGGACGTTCTAATAAAGGGGAATGAACAAATTTCAAAACTACTTAACGGATGGTATCAAGAAATACGTTCACGTAATATAGATAATGCCCATTGTTTAAAAGAAGAAATTAATTCTATCATTCACACTAACGAAGCAGACCCAAAATTGTTACTCTACTATTACCTTTTAGATTTCGGTTATAAATATTTAGTGGATAATTTAAGTATTTCAAAAAATAGCTTTGATAAAATTGAATCTTTTAAT
>NZ_WEII01000182.1:0-5139 GCF_009183805.1 Bacillus sp. B2-WWTP-C-10-Post-4
ATTTTAGTTCATGAAATTTCAAAGCTGAAAACAAAAGAAGAATTATGGAATCCATATGAATGGTATCGTTTGATGAGGGATAATCACCCAGTTCATTATGATGAAGAGCAGGATGTATGGAATGTTTTTTTATATGATGATGTAAATCGTGTTTTATCAGATTGTCGCTTATTTTCAAGTAGAAGGGAGCGCAGACAATTCTCAATCCCTCCTTTAGAAACTAGAATAAATATAAACTCTACAGATCCACCAGAACATCGCAATGTACGTTCCATTGTTTCTAAGGCATTTACTCCAAGAAGTTTAGAACAGTGGAAACCTCGAATACAGGCTATCGCAGATGAACTTGTACAACATATCGAAAAATGTAGTGAAGTTAATATCGTTGAACAGTTTGCTGCACCTTTACCTGTTACCGTTATTTCTGATTTATTAGGAGTCCCAACAACAGATCGTAAAAAAATTAAAGAATGGTCTGATATTTTATTTATGCCGTATAGTAAAGAAAAGTTTAATGATCTGGATGCTGAGAAAGGGATAGCATTAAATGAATTCAAAGCATACCTTCTACCGATTGTTCAGGAAAAGAGATATCATTTAACCGATGATATCATTTCTGATTTAATTCGAGCTGAATATGAAGGCGAAAGATTAACCGATGAAGAAATTGTAACCTTTTCATTAGGTTTACTAGCAGCTGGGAATGAAACCACTACAAATTTAATTATTAATAGCTTTTATTGCTTTTTAGTAGATTCACCTGGAATTTATGAAGAGTTAAGAAAAGAACCTAACTTAATTTCAAAAGCGATTGAGGAAGTATTACGCTATCGCTTTCCTGTTACATTAGCCCGGAGGATTACAGAGGATACAAATATATTTGGTTCTTTAATGAAAAAGGATCAGATGATTGTTGCGTGGGTTAGTGCAGCGAATTTAGACGAGAAAAAATTTTCACAAGCCTCTCAATTTAATGTACATCGAACAGGAAATGAAAAGCATTTAACCTTTGGGAAAGGTCCTCACTTTTGCTTAGGAGCACCACTTGCACGTTTAGAGGCTGAGATTGCATTAACTACCTTTATAAATGCTTTTGAAAAAATAGAGCTATCTCCATCTTTCTGTTTAGAAAAATGTATATTGGAAAATGAACAAACATTAAAATACTTACCTATTCGATTGAAAGCTAAATAAAAATCTTAACAAGGTGCATACATTTGCATCTTGTTTTTTGTTTCTCAATTGTGAGTTTTCGGTAATCACCTTAATATGGAATTGTATAAAACGTAGAGGAGGATTCTTATGTTGACTTGTAATGGAAGTAAATCATTTCAAAAGTTTATTAAAGGTGTTACAGATCTTATGGAAAACGGTTTATTTGAAGAAGAAATAGTGTGTGGCATTGAAAAGTTACTAGAAGAACTTTTAGAAAAGAAAACATGGCTTCCGTTAGATAAACAGAAGGCCAATTTGACTCAATATGCACGACATTTATTGTATGAAGATCCGCTCAAACGTTTTGAAGTACTAGCTCTCGTATGGAAAGATGGACAATCTACACCTTTACATGATCATGACGGCACATGGGGAGTAGAAGGCGTTTTTTCAGGAAGGATTATGGTGCAGAACTTTATACAAACGAAACAACTTGGAAATTCACTTGTTTATTTAACACATACAGGAAATCTTTATTTGGGAGAAGGAGAAACAGATAAAGTAATTCCACCAGCGGATTGTCATATTCTTGAAATTAGCAAAAATGAAAGCGTTATTACGATTCATGTCTATGGAAAACGGTTAGAAAAGTTTAAAGTATATATACCAACTGAAGAAAAAAATGTGTACATGTGTGAGACAAAATACATTAGTTATAATTCATAGTTTAAAATCCAAAGCTTTTTTAAAAAGAAAAGCTTTGGATTTTATTTTTAATTATTTCTTGACCTGAAACGCTTTTCATAAATTATAAATAAGAAGTACCTCACGAGGATTGTATGAAAACGATACCTAATAATTAATTAGAACTCGTGTATTTATAGAAAGTGGTGAAGAAATAATGAAATTAATCGCAATTGATTTAGATGGAACTCTTCTTTCGGGGAATAAAATGATAAGTAAAGAAAATGCAGAAGCAATTCGAACATGTCAAGAAGCTGGCCATGTTGTAGCAATTTGTACAGGACGTTCAATTGTTGACATTGAGCGATTATTGTTAGAAGTTGATTTAGAGTGTCCAATCATTGCGGAAAATGGTGCTCTTATATATAAAGATAAAAAAATGATGAAGAGATATCCAATTCAAAATATGCAGGCACTTGAAATTGTAGAATATCTTGAAGAGAATGGTTTATATTATCAGCTCTATACTGATAAAGGTGTGTATGTGCCGGATTATGGAGTAGAGAGTGTACGTAATGAAATTGAGCATGTGAAGAATTCAAAAGAAAATTTCGACTTGAAAGAGTTAGAAACAATCGCAGCATTATATCTTGAGCATACAGCGTTTCATAGTGCGGAAAGTTGTAAACCAATTGTAGAAACAGATATACATGTGCATAAACTATTACCATTTTCTTATGAAATTGAGAAATTAAAAAAACTCAAAGAAACATTTCTTCATAATACAGATTTAGCAATTACATCTTCATATTGGCACAATTTAGAGATTAATCATCGAGATGCTCAAAAAGGGAATGGATTATATACTTTAGCAGAACATCTTAATATTCCAGTTGAAAACACTGTAGCGATAGGTGATGGGCTAAACGATGTTTCTATGATGGAAAAAGCGAACATATCAATTGCAATGGGGAATGCAGTAGAAGAAATAAAAGCAATGTGTAAATACGAAACGTTATCAAATGAAGAACATGGTGTGGCACATGCTTTATATAAATATGTAATGTAATTAAAAAAGAAAAAAGAATCCAAATGGATTCTTTTTTCTTTTTTATTAGGGGTAAGGTATTCTATGAGATTCATAGAAGCCTTATTACATTTTATTATATAGAATATATTGGAATAAATGTTTATATTTTTCATAAAAATTGTGAATATTTTATGAACTTTATACTTATTGCATGTTTATACCGCTATTAGTGACGCGTATGACTCTCAAGTGAAAATTCAGTGAATGTAAGAAGGAATTCAAGTTACCTAGACAATAAGTGAGGAATCAACGAAATATATACTAATTAAAGGTATATTCAGTATATATATTCTTTTCTTATTTTAATTGAAAAATAAAATTTGTTCGAATAATTATTCTACAGCTATATACCTACACTAGCTTTCTTCGTATAATGGAGAAGTATGAATTTTAGATTTGTATTAATTTTACATATTGAGGTGAAAAAGGAATGAATTCGCGGCTAATGGAACTTATTGATGTGAGTACAATAGAAACCATGGCAGAACAATTTTATAAATTAACTAACATATCACATCAACTTCTTGATGCTGAAAAACAGTGTGTTTTTTCATTCGGAATGAATGAGATAAAAAAGAGTAAACTTCCAAAGATTGAAATCCCCATTTTCTTATACAATCAACATTTAGGATCTTTTGTTGTATGGTCCAAAAAAAGCGAAATTTTCAGTTGTCAAAAATACTTTGAAATGCTCTCAAGTTTAATTTTAGATGGCGCAATAAAAGTATTTCAAAGCAAAAATACAACATTGCTTTCTCGGAAAGAGGAGGAACTACATACGATTTTACAAAACATGCCTGTTATGGTCGATGCGCTTGATTATAATGGAGATTTTGTTTTGTGGAATCGAGAATGTGAAATTGTAACAGGTTATACCGCTGAAGAAATAATTGGAAATCCCAATGCACTGCAATTACTGTATCCTGATTATAATTATCGCCATCAAATACAAAAGAAATTTTTAACTTGTGGAAAAAATTTCAGAGATTGGGAAATGCACTTAACATGTAAAAATGGTGAAGTCAAAACAATAATGTGGTCGAATATATCAGAACAGTTTCCTGTAACAGGATATAGTTATTGGGCTGTTGGTGTAGATATTACACATTTAAAAGCGATAGAAGAGCAGTTAAAACAACAAACATCTGAACTGGAATTAATTTTTAAAGCTTTACCAGATTTATGTTTCTTAACAGAAGATGATGGCACAATTATAGATTACAAGGCAGGATCTCCTACAAAGTTTTACGTACCTGCAGAAGCTTTTATGGGAAAAAAGTTTTACGAAGTATTACCATCTTCAGTAGCACAGCAGTTTCAGGAAGCCATTAATCAAGTGAAGGAAAAAGGAACGAATGTAATTGTAGAATATCCACTCACACTTAATGGAAGTATTAATTTCTTTGAGGCTAGGTGCTTACCATTATTACATGATAAAATTATGATTATTGTACGCGACATTACAGAGAGAAAAAAGACAGAAGAATTGCTAAATAAATCAGATACGCTTGCAGCAATTGGTCAATTAGCAGCTGGCGTGGCTCATGAAGTAAGAAATCCTTTAACTGTAATTAAAGGATTTATACAGTTATTTCAAATTAATAAAGAAGATCAAGAAAAATATTTTGATCTTATGCTCTCTGAAATTGAAAGGATAGAAGCGATCCTGCAAGAATTTCTGGCAATTGCTAAAACAGATGAGATAAATACAGAAAAGAAAAATATTTATCAAATTTTTAAAAATGTCGTATCGTTAATGAATACAAAAGCAATTATGACAAATATTCAAGTTGAACTATTTACGGATGACAAAGATATAATTATTGAATGCTCAGAAAATCAATTGAAACAAGTATTTATTAATATTTTGCAAAATTCAATCGAAGCTATGCCAAATGGTGGGGAAATTTCAATTCACATAAAAGAAATAAATGATGATGGTGTCATCATTCATGTAATAGATGAAGGAATAGGAATACCTGAAGAAAGAATTAAGAGATTAGGTGAACCTTTTTATAGTACGAAAGAAAAAGGGACTGGTATTGGATTAATGTTAAGTTATAAAATTATTGAAAGTCATCAAGGGACAATTAGTATCATGAGCGAGGTTGGTATCGGGACAACAGTAACTATTTACTTACCGAAAGTACTAAGTAAACAATCTCTTTCTAATTGTGACGATAAATGTATAGCAATACGCACTAGTAGTA
>NZ_WEII01000183.1:0-5137 GCF_009183805.1 Bacillus sp. B2-WWTP-C-10-Post-4
GAGCTAAAACAATATACAGATCCAGTTATGTACTTCTTCCGATTTAATGAAAATGTACCGATTCTTAAAAATAAAAATGCACGTCTTGCGCTAAGTACAGTTTTTGATAAGAAGGGACTCGCAGATTCATTTTTAAATGATGGATCGGTTGCAGCGAACTATTACGTACCAAAAGGATTTTTAAAGGGCCCAGATAAGAAAGATTTTAGAAGTACGTCTGGTGAGTTTAATAAGACAAATGTAAAACAGGCGAAGGAATATTGGGAGAAAGCAAAACAAGAGACAGGTACAAATGAAGTGACTTTAGAATTATTAAATTATGACTTAGAAAACTTTAAAAAAGTTGGAGAGTACATTAAAGAGCAGCTTGAGAAAAACTTACCAGGATTAAAAGTGAATGTGAAATTACAGCCGCATACGCAAAAATTAGCACTTGAGAAGAAGAAAGAATATGAAATGTCGTTATCACGCTGGTTACCAGATTATCCAGATCCAATGACTTACTTAGAAGTATTCCTTTCTGGAAGCAGTGTTAATAATACAGAATATGCAAATCCAGAATATGATGCATTAATTAAGAAGATTAAAACAGAATTAGGTAATGATGAAAAGGCTCGCTGGAAAGCAATGCAAGATGCTGAAAAAATGCTACTTGATGATGCAGTAATTGCACCGGTATTCCAGCGTGGATTATCTTACTTACAAAAACCATATGTGAAAGATTTATATGTACATCAATTTGGTCCAGCTACAAGTTTAAAATGGGCAGATTTACAAAAATAAAAGAATGGGGAAACAGACTTCACGTATGTGATAGTCTGTTTTTTCTTATTTAAAGTTAGAAAAATAGTTCATGGTATAATTTATTAGTCTGTAAACAGTATTTGGAGGGAAAATGATGTCTATGTTTGAAGAAGAGAAAGTAATTTATACAAAAAGATTATTTATGAGGAAACCAATTGTAGAAGATATTGATCAGTTTTATAACATATTAAAAAAAGATACTGTTGGCAAATGGCTGGCTAAATCAAGAGGAATGTCGAAGGAAGAAACAAATGATTATATTGGGCAACTTATCTTACATTGGGAACAGTATGACTTCGGGGTATGGTTGTTATTTAATAGTGAAACAGGAAAGCTTTTAGGACATTGTGGTTTAAGAAAGGTAGATGAAACAGGTGAAATAGAAATTATGTATCTTCTTGACCCAGAACATTGGAGGAATGGGTATGCATTAGAAGCAGCAGAGGCTTCCATTAAATATGCAATAGAGACTTTGAATGTAACAAGAATAATTGCTAGAGTTAAAGTAGCAAATGAGAGCTCGAAAAAACTTTTACGAAAGCTCGGGTTTATATATACTCATGAAGTTGATCATAGCGGGCGCTTATTATCATATTTTGAACTCCATACATCATCCAAAGAATTCTAGACATTTTATATATTTTTTCATTGTTAAAAAATAAAATTATTACTAAAATTCCAGTGTGAAATTTATGTAGAATCTTGTATAATTAACATGTTTCTATGGAAACATTTTCTTGCGCTATTTATATAGGGCTTAATAGAACAAGGAAGGAAATACATACATGTATATAATAGATAAATAGAATGGAACATGTATAGAGACAAAGGAGAGAAAAGATGACGTGTCAAAAACAAGGGTTACAATTTAATAACGATAGAAAGAGGGACAGAAGATGAAAATGAAGCATGCTTTTGGTCCTATAATTTTAGCGTGTGTGCTTTTTTTCATTATCATTCTAATCCCATCGAAAAGTTTAGTATCGCTTATTAGTGATAAGAAGGTAGAAGATGCGGCAACTTCTTTACAAAAAGAGAAATTACAAAGTGTTTTCTTACAGCAAAAAATGTTAGAGAATTCACAGTATTTACCGATGTACGGTTCATCAGAATTTTTACGAATGGATGCATATCATCCGTCTAATTATTTCAAAGTAAATCCAGCTGGTTTTACACCGTTTTTAATTGGAACTGGTGGTACACAAAGTTTAGCTCATATTTTAAATATGACATCTACTATGGATGAATTAGAAGGTAAAAAAGTAGTGTTTGTTCTTTCACCACAATGGTTTACAAAGACTGGTGTATCACAAGGGGATTTCACTAATAATTTCTCCAAACAACAAGCATATCATTTTATTTTTAATGATGAGATAAATCCAGGAATGAAGAAGCAAATCGCGAAACGGCTATTAGATTATAAAGTTGTTCAAGAAGATGATATATTAAAAAATTCATTAGAAGGTATTGTATATAATGATACGAAACATAACATAAAAGCAGGTTTAGTTAAACCACTTGCTTATATGCATCGAAATATTTTAGATCATAGAGATTTATTTAACTCTTTATTTAAAATCGAACCGATGAAAGAGAAAACAAATATCGGACTGCGTTCAATTTCTTGGGAAGACGCACGTAAACACGCAGAACAAGAAGGGAAAGTGGAGTCTACTACAAATACATTCGGAATTGAAAATCCGTATTATCATAAGAATAATCTGAAGAAAAAACTAAAAGGTTTAAAAAACTTTAGAGCAAATGAAACATATGATGAATCACCAGAATATGATGATTTACAAATTATTTTAGATTTATTTAAAGAGAAAAATGTCAAACCACTCTTTATTTCTGTACCTGTAAATGGGCCTTGGTATGATTATACTGGATTCCCGAAAGAACGCCGTGAAGTGTATTATAAAAAAGTTCGAGAACAGGTTGAGAAAGCAGGATATCCAGTAGTTGATTTCTCTGGTCATGAATATGATAAGTATTTCTTAAAAGATACAATTCATTTGGGCTGGAAAGGTTGGATTTATTTTGATGAAGCAGTGCAAAAATTTAATTCTGAGAAATAAAGTATAGAAATCGGAATGGCTATGAGCCGTTCCGATTTTTTTAGTATAGAGGATTTTGGTGAGGACAATTTGGGAATGCATGTATATCTTGAATCTGTCTATAATCATAATGTTTCATTGCGAACTGGGCTTGATAAAGGTATTCATACACATATAATTGACCATCGTGCGCTGAACATAATACACCAGAAGTTCCTTGCCCATTTATGAAGGAAATACCGATAGGGCGTCCGATTAAGTATGGTATTTTTTGCTGCCAATGCATAGAGGAATCACTCCTTTTTGAGATAATATACGAAAGAAATGATTGAATGGTTGCTTATCCATGTAAATGTAGATGGAAAGGTGTTATATAATTCCTGAAGATTAATATAAATAAAAAACCGCTATAACTCCAAATGAATTTATAGCGGTTTTTGTTATATTCTTAAGTAAGATTTTTACGCTTTTTTGTCCATTTTTTTATAACGAAGTATAAAAGTATAAGTACGACGCCACCAATTGCGAATGATTTCACATACGGACCAGCAATATCGTTAATATTCTCCCAATTTTCACCTAGTTTTTCACCTAAATAAATGAAAATAATAGACCAAGGGATAATCGCAAGTGCTGTTAATGTAGTGAAACGTAGTAATGGCATTTTTGTAATACCAGCAGGAATTGAAATCGCATGACGCACTACTGGAATGAAGCGTGCTGTAAAAATGACGCCAGTTCCGTAACGATTAAACCAATCTTCTGCAGCATCTATTTGTTTTTTATGTATGAAAATATATTTTCCATAACGTTCTAATATAGGGCGTCCGCCGTATCGTCCAAGCCAATAAATAAAGATTTGGGCAATAACACCGCCAATTGTACCGAATACAACTGCGCCTATAAATGAGATACTTCCATTGAATACTAAGTATCCTGCATAAGCAAGGACAATTTCACTTGGGATAATCTCAATCATAAGTCCAAGCATAATGCCCCAATAACCTAATCCTTCAAAAAACGTTAATACTGAATGAATAAAACTACTTAACATTGTTGCACCTTCTAGTTTATGAATTTTTGAGTATAAGAACCTTTTATTTAATTACGTAAAAGGTTCACTATATGTAGATTATACCTTATTTACATAGGGGATTGCTATTTCAATTCTTTTATGTCTCTCATAAGTATTATAGTAAAGTATATAAGCTACGTTTTCATGAAGGGTTAATGAAAAGATTATTAAAAATTTCTCATAAAAAAATAGAAGCATTTCTGCTCCTATTTTTTAAGGCTTCACATCTAAGTTCTGTAAAAATAAAGTTGCTGTTACGTAACGCTTTGCTAACATTTGTACATAAGCGGTATGTACAGAAAGGGTCGCAATGATAATAGCGTTACGAATTGCTTCGCGTTGTTCGTTATTAATTTGATCGAACTTGCTTGCGATTTTATCAGCTTTTTCTTTTACGATGTTTTCAATTGTATGAACTGTATCTGTTGCATTTAGTTGTAAGCAATTCCCTTGATTGAGTTCTTCAAATAGAGAAGAGTATGCTACATATAAATGAACAGGATTGATTAAATCATCACTTCGATCGGCTGGGTCATTAACGATAAGGCGTAATAGCTTACGAATTGATTCAAAATCAAGTGCTGTTTTTAAATCTTCGACAATGAACAGTAAGGCTGCTTGTTCAATCGAATATTTTTTCCCTTTTTGAGGAGAGCCAATCATTTCTTTTATATCTCGTTTCACCCAGTTTTGCATAGCAGTTACAGAGAAACTTGTGTTTTCAATCTGATTGCCAAGCGCAACTATTTCATTTAAAGAAAAACCGACATCAGTATCGTCAATTTTAATCAGTTTTTCAAAAATAGGTGAAAGTGCGGTAGTAATAAAAGCTGTAACGCTTTGTCCGCTTTCAATATCTTTTTTATGTGACTTTGCCCAAGCTTCTTGTAAAATACCGAGAGGCTTTTTCGTATTCCATCCTCTTAGTGATAGAAGAAGGGTAGCCATTTCGTTTCGTGTGAGATGAAATGTTTCCATCTTTTCACCTCCAAAATAATAAAAAGTTCTTATGAACTTATAATATGTTTTGTTTCATTTAAAGTCAATTCTGTTTTGCTTAATTTTTCCTTTGTCACCAAACTGTTGAAAGTAAATAATACTTGCATATTTCGACAAAAGTTCATATAATAAGTTCATAAGAACTTTTAAAATGTTCTTAAAAACAAATCTATCATTCTGAATTTACTAGAAAGATAGATTT
>NZ_WEII01000184.1:0-4928 GCF_009183805.1 Bacillus sp. B2-WWTP-C-10-Post-4
CTATAATACAAAACTTAAAAATACTATTGATGGATTTTCTTTAGAAAACGTGGAGTTTTACAGTGGTTACCAAGCCTATTCATTGCAGTTAGTTATTAAGGAATGGGCAGATGAAGGTTTAGAAATTCAATATGATTATAAAGTCGCGGATTTTGAAGAAGATCAAATCAATTGTATGCATGAGAGGTTTTTAGCTTTAATAGAACAAGTTTTACGTAATGAAGATCAATCGATAAAAGAATTATCTTTATTATCGGATGATGAGCAAAAGTTTATGTTAGAGAAATTTAACAATACAGCTGTTGTGTATCCGAAAGAAAAAACTATTCAAGAATTATTTGAAGAACAAGTAAAACAGACACCAGAAAAAATAGCAATTCAACATGCTGATAGATCAATGACTTATCTTGAATTAAATAAGAAATCTAATCAGTTAGCAAGAAAGTTACGAGAAAAAGGAGTCAAAAATGGTCAAGTCGTGGGTATACTAGCTAAACATTCACTTGAGATAGTAATTGCAATTTGGGGAGTTATTAAGGCTGGAGGTACATATTTGCCTATAGATCCTTCCTACCCAGAGGACCGAATTCGTTATATTTTGAATGATAGCGGCACAACATTACTTTTAACTGACTATACAAATGAGGGTAATTTAGAATATTTAGGTGAGAAAATTAATATATGTGATCAGAAACTTTATGAAGGAGATAATGCCAATCTAACCCTAGTAACTGCACCAAATGATCCAATATATATAATTTATACCTCTGGAACCACGGGGAATCCTAAAGGAACTGTAATCACTCAACGTGGATTGGTTAACTATATTTCCTGGGCTAAAAAGAACTATATTAGTAGTGAGAATGATGTTTTTGCATTATATTCATCCGTTTCTTTTGATTTAACAGTAACTTCAATATTCACTCCTTTAATAAGTGGTTTATTGTTAGTAATATATCATGATAATGAAGATGAGTTTATTTTGTCAAAAATACTCAAGGAAAATGTAGTAACAGTGTTGAAAGTTACGCCTTCACATTTAGCATTGTTAAATAACTATTCACCCCCAAGAGTTTCATCTCTTCGCAGATTGATTGTGGGTGGAGAGGATTTGAAAACCTCAGTAGCCGAAAAGATATATGATCTTTTTAGCGGTAAAGTTGAAATAATTAATGAATATGGACCAACTGAAACTGTGGTTGGATGTATGATTCATCGTTATGATCCAGATCTAGATCGAAGAGCATCCGTACCAATTGGTACACCAGCTGATAATGTTCAAATATATTTATTAGATAAGAATCTTCAGCCGGTTCCTATTGGTGTAAAAGGAGAAATTTATATATCGGGTGATGGGGTAGCTAAAGGTTATTTAAATCGTCCGGATTTAACAGCGCAACGTTTTTTATCCAATCCATTTATTTCGAGTGAGAAGATGTATCGAAGTGGTGACTTAGCTGTCATGTTGCCAAATGGATTAATTGAGTATCAAGGACGGATGGATTCTCAAGTAAAAGTTAAAGGATATCGTATTGAAATAGGGGAAGTTGAGAATGCACTGTTACAACACAAGTCTGTTAAAGATGTAGTAGTGGTGAATTGGCAAGGTGAGGATAATTCAAATCATCTAGTTGCTTACATTGTTTTGAAAGACAGTGTTCAAAATATAGAAATACGCAGTTTTATTTCGCATATGCTACCAAGTTATATGATTCCTTCATTTTTTATCTATATGGATCAGCTACCGCTTACTATCAATGGAAAGGTAGATCGTCAAGCGTTGCCAGATCCGATGTTAAATAACGGTTCTAATCATACTCATTTAGAAGAAGTAGATGAAGATGTTACTGGAATGGTTAGTGAAGTTCTCATGGAAATATTACAGACTGATAGAATCGAATTGCATAGTAATTTTTATCATTTAGGTGGAGATTCTATTAAAGCGATCCAAGTAAGCGCTAGATTACAAGAACTGGGATGGAAAGTTAGAGTTAAAGATGTACTAAATTATCCAGTTATAAGTGAATTGGCAGCAATGTTAGTTAAACAAAAAGATGTTACAGTCTCACAAACATTGGTAACAGGAAAGGTAGAGCCTACTCCTATTATGCGTTGGTTCCTTGATCAACAGTTCAAGAACCCGCATCATTGGAATCAATCGGTATTACTGTCTTTGAAGAAGCCGGTTAAAGAAGAATATGTTAATAAGATGTTAAATACGATCATGCATCATCATGATTTGTTACGGTTAAGGTATGAGGATAAGCAGGATTACTTCTATTATGACGAAGATATGTCCATTGTTGATTCTAAGGTTACCATGTTTGATTTGTCTGAAATTCCAATTGAAATGGCTTTGAATCAGGTTCATTTAAAAGGTGAAGAGTTAAAAGGAAGTTTAAATTTGAATGTAGGACCATTATTTAAAGGGGCCTTATTCCAGCTTTCAAATGATCAACAGTTGTTATTATTAACTGCACACCACCTTATTGTTGATGCTGTGTCCTGGCGTATTTTAATTGAAGATGCAAACCGATGTTTGAATAGCTTGTATTTAGGAGAAATTCCATCGCTACCATTAAAAACTAACTCTTTCCAAGATTGGTCTGAAGCTTTAAATAGTCGAGGAGTTAATTTAGTACATGCTGAATTAGATTATTGGGAATCCATAGATAACACGCTAGATAATAATTTTCAAATTAATAGAGAAAAAGAAAATAGTACTGTTGAAAGTTGTACGACTCTTACCTTTACATTGAATGCAGATGATACAAGAAAACTATTAACTACTGCAAATGTGCCTTACAATACACAACCAATGGAGTTGTTACTTGCTGTGTTGACAGAAAATTTAGGTAAATATGCAAACCAAGATCAAATTAAATTTGAGTTAGAAGGTCATGGTCGAGAGGAATTATTTGAGCATCTTGATATTTCACGTACAGTAGGGTGGTTTACAACGATGTATCCTATTGTATTACAAGTTTCGCATAATATTGCTAATCAAATAAAGAGTGTTAAAGAAGAGGTTCGTAAAAGACCTAATAAGGGAATTGGATATGGAATTCTTAAAGAGAAGTTTCCTTCTTGCAAAGATTTAACTCAAAATATAATTCGTTTTAACTATTTAGGAGAGATAGATAATTCTCTCGGGGATGGATGGTTTACTATTGTTGATTATCAAAGTGGCAGTGAACAATCAAAAGATAATCATATTACTGCATTATTGGATATTGTGGCCATGGTTAAGAATAAAAGCTTAGAAATTCATGTGACATTTAGTACAAGTCATTTTCAAAAGAATTTTGTAGAAAATTTATTTTCAGATTATCTAGAACGACTACAGACATATATCCAATCCTGTTGTCAAATGCAAACAAAAGAATTTACTTCATCAGATTTTGAAACCTTAAACCTTAGTGATGAAGAAATTGATAATTTGTTTGATTAAACAACTATTTGATGAAAATTTTATTTAATAAAGGAGAAGTCACTTGAGAAAATTAATGAAAGATTTATCGCCAGGATTGAATAGTAACAAATATTTGGTTTGTGTTCCTTATGCTGGGGGCTATTCGAATTCTTTTTTACCTTTAAAGAATTATTTACCGAAAGATATAAAACTTATTTCATTTGATCCTCCAGGCCATGGTCCTAATCTTTCTCCACTAGTTGATAACATAGATGATCTTGTTAATTTATATTTAATGGAGATGCAACCAATTTTAGAGGGAGAGGTTACATTATTTGGCCATAGCATGGGAGGAATTATAGTTCACCGTATGGCTCAAATTTTAGAAAGTAAGGGCATAAATCCTAAAAATGTTATTATCTCTGCTATGAATCCACCGGAAATAAGAAGAAAAACAAATCATTTAGATGATAAAGACTTTATAGATTATATAAAGTCTTTGGGAGGATTACCAGATGAAGTATTACAACATCAGGAGCTTTTAAACTATATCCTTCCAGTTATTCGATCAGACTTTCGTACCATTGAGAATTATATAAATGATGACACAACATTGTTGAAAGCGCCCCTATATATTATTAGTGGAACAACAGACTCTAATTATACAGTAAAAGGGGCTAAGAAGTGGGTAGAATGGGGCAATGAGGTTCATTTTCTAACAGTTAATGGTGGTCATATGTTTTTACTACATCAAGCTGACATCGTGGGCGAGTTAATTATGAAAATACTAGATAGGGTAAAATCTGTGAAGTAAAAAAATTAAGAGATGTATCTGAGTAAGAGAAAAGTGCATTTCTATGCTTTATGTGAAACTTCTATCGTTAAAGTAGCAATCTAATTGGTCGTAATTGGGAGTTTTATTACTGAGGAAGAAAACTCCCAATTACGAGTATGATTGTGCCCCCTCATGATAAAACGGATAGGTCTATGGGGAACATAACCACTAAATATGTAGTATTTAGTATCAATATCATAGAGAATGGTGGGAAGAAAAAATGCTTGATAAATTTACCCAGCAGGTTTTATTATCTAGTGAAAAATTTAAAAAAGAAAAAGAATATTGGTTAGACAAGTTATCAGGTGATGTTGAGTTAAGTAGATTTCCTTGTGATTGTCTGTCTTTAAATAATATTCAGGCTTCTAAAGAAAGTTATTATTTTCAATTCCCATCGGATATTGCGAAGAGAGCTGTAGCAATTAGCAATAATTCTGATATGTTACTGTACACTATTTTATTATCAGGCGTGAAATATCTCTTAAGTAGATATACCGATAAGGATGATGTAGTAATTGGAATGCCAGTTTTTAAACAAGGTCAAGAAGAGACGGTTTTTCAAAACAACTTTTTATTATTACGTACTCAAATAAATCAAGAAGATAATGTTAAAGAAATAATATATAAAATAGAAGAAACAATAGTAGAGTCAGAGGAACATTGTCATTATCCTTTTAATAA
>NZ_WEII01000185.1:0-4914 GCF_009183805.1 Bacillus sp. B2-WWTP-C-10-Post-4
ACTATTACTATTTAATAAAGTTGTATTCTTTATTAAATAGAAGTATCGTTTATAAAAATTGTACTGTTTTCAGTCCTTTTTATTTTCAATTTAATGTGATATATTCATAACATAAAGAGCGAAATATATCACATGGAGGTTTTTATGAAAAATAAATTGTCTTATTTAGGATTTCTCGGTTTTTTGGGTTTTTTAGGTCCGTTTACACTTTTAGGCAATATTTCATGGGCATATTATTTTTTCGGTTTCTTTTTCTTTTTCGCATATGCAAAAGTAGTACCAGATGAGCTTTTTATGCTACATGTTCGTATCGCTGCTACAAGGGCTTTTTTCGTAGCAGTAGTACTAGGAAGTATACTACTTTTGAGTGTTTTTATATTAGAAAATTTACATATAATTCGGTTATTCGTTATAATTTCATTTTTCATACCTTTAGGCACATTTATAATTAATTTAGAAATATTTGAGCGCAGAGAAAAGAAAGGAATGCAAGATGCCACTTAAGACTAGAATGAAAGAATATAGAGTAAAGCTAAATATGTCGCAAGAAGATTTAGCCAAGGAGGTTGGTGTTAGAAGAGAAACAATTGGCAATCTCGAAAATGGAAAATATAATCCTTCCTTCAAACTTACTTATGATATTGCGAAGGTTTTAAAAGCACCTCTTGAAGTTCTGTTTTGGTTTGAAGAATAGTTCATGTATGAGTAAATGATTATGATAGATATGTTCATGAGCTTTGAACAATCTTTTTTATAAAAACTAAATGCAGATTTCTAACAAAAGACTCCATTTTGATTAAACCTTTTTCAAAGTGGAGTCTTTTTGTTTACCATAAACTATGGGTTTGTGGTTTTTTGTTTAAATTTCATTACAAATCAACATCAATTTGCGAATACCTTGTTTGTAGATAAAAGAGAGCTGCAAACATCTGTATGCAATATATATAAGGTGCCAATTGTAATGTTAATAATGGAGATTGATAGCTCCTCTACGTTCACTTTTATAGAAGAGGGGAGATGAAATAAGCTAAGATACAGCTGTTTTAGTAAATTTGCTTCATTTTAAAATAAGCTTGAATGAAGGAGACACTTTGCTAAATACACTATGTTGTTCATTTCCTTCTTGACTCATCCTTGCTTGATAAGTTGAAAATCCTTTATACGTTTTTCTTTTCCATTGCCATAAGCCATTACTTTGATCGAATTCACCATAGTAATGATTGTAATCCAATTTGTTCCCAGTGTTTTTATTAAAATTATTGCTGATAAAAATACGGCTGTTACTAGCATAGATTTGGTTATTGGTAATTACATTGTTCCGGGTATCGTAATTTAATTCGATTTGGCCACTCTCTTGATCTTTTGTATCATTTTTATAAATTACATTGTTCGTAATTGTGTTATTTTCAGCATATCCTTGCTGACTATCATATCCACCAATTGCAATGCCACTCATAATATTATTGGATATCGTATTGTCTCTAACGGTAATTTGGCTTGCGCTTTTTCCTGCATGTTCGCTTGCCACCTCAATACCAAGGTCGTTTTCATAGCTTTGATTTTGCTCAATGATAATTTCCTTACCGCCATCCACGTAAATACCATCAGCTGAATATTCATTATAACTAGTATTATTAATGGATGAATTGTGATGGACAATGTTATTACGAACAACTCCATTCCGTGCTTGATCTAAAGCAGCTACTGAAGATACGCCTTCATGTCCAATCAGAACAATTCCGATGTTGTTGTTATCATGTACTTTGTTATTGGTAACTTCAAAGGAATCTACATTCCCATTCACAGCAATGGCTTCACTTAATCCTAATTTCAAATTAGCTACTTCGTTATTATCAATCACAATATGATTTAGATTATTTTGTGCACTAGATGAAGTACCGTATACAGCAATACCGTGTGCGTTTCCATCCTTTACATTCGCTTCAATGTGATGGATATAATTATTTCTAATATCAATATAACTTCCTGTTCCAGTGATATAAATACCAATAGGGGTTTCGTTAACTTTCGTTGACTTTAAGTTACGAAATTCTAATCCATTTACTTGAATATAGTTTTTGTCTTCTATTGTAAATAACCCATCATCTTCTAACTTGACATTAGAACCATCAAGAATGACTTTTTCATCTTGGTAATTTTGAAAAGTAATGGGTGCGCCTGAGGCACCAGAATGAGTGACACGAACTTTTTGGTTATAAACTCCGCCTCTTATGTAGATTGTACTTCCTTCTTTAGCGACGTTAGCAGCTTTTTGAATGGTAGCAAAAGGTTGATCTAATGTACCGGGATTGAGGTCATTTCCTGTTAGAGATACATAGTAATTTGTAACAGAAATTACATTGTCATTGGATTGTGCAAAGGTAGAGGCAGGGAGTATGAAAATTAACATACTGAAAGAAAGGATAAAGATAAAAAGTGATTTTTTTAATGGGGGAAATATTGTTTGATATTTCATCATGATCCTCCTTCTTTATTAAGCATTCCTTCTCAACTATATAATTCAAACAGACGATTTATATCTTGTACTAATAAAAAAAGACCCAGTAATGTATTCTGGATTAAGAAACACCAACTCCTATGGTCTACGTCTTCTATCTGAAACTAAATTTTTAATAATTCATGGTTTTTCGTATAAAATCAAATCATATATACGTGTACTTAAAGAAATATGGATATTAAAATCGGTAGACGAGGGAATGAGAGATACTGATACTAATTTTAAGGAAAGTTATTCAAAATATGTTTTCTATTCAATTAAAGCTTCCCTGTGTATCATGTTAACTGTTGTACTAATTGGATTGGTAAGATTAACAGATAATTATTTAAAGTGGGGGTAGTTCAATAAATCTGAAATTAACATTGTTTAATATAAGTATTCAAAAAAGTTTATCAAGTTTTAATATTCGAAAAATCATTTATATAAACAAGTATGTTGTGGTAACATTTAACAAAAGGGGGTAGCGTATATGAATGTTGAAATTATGTCTAAAGAAGAAATCACAAAATTATTAAACGACTGGTATCAAGCTATAATTTCACTACGTGTATTACAGTCTAATAAAATAAAAGAAGAGATTGCAGATAAAATCAATAATATTAAGGAAGACCAAACAATATTAGTCTACTATGCTTTATTGAATGCACGGTATAATCTGCTAATTCGTGATATGGATAGTTCAAAAGATATTTTGGATAAAATTGAGCCATTACAAGAGTCTACAGAAACATTTTTAGAGTACTATCATCATTTATTTAAAGCAATTTATGCTACTAATACAGCAAACCATAGTGAAGCAAGAATGCAATTTGAAGAAGCTGAAAAGTATTTAGAGTACATGCATGATGAAATCGAAAAAGCTGAATTTAATTATTGGCTTGCAGTTCATTACTATCACATATTGAAACCAATCCTAGCAGTTCAATTTGCTACGAAGGCAAATGAAGTATTTTCAATTAGTCCAGGGTATGAATTAAAAACTGCAGCATGCTTAAATACTTTAGGGATGGCACACATTCGACTAAATGAATTCGAAAGTGCAGAGGAATATTTACTTTCAGCATTGGGTACTTTCCAAAAATCTCATGACGAAAGTCTTACTAAACGTGTAAAGCACAATTTAGGACTTTTATATGCAAGTCAAAACATGTCAGAGTTAGCAATTAAGCATTTAGAGGAATCACTAGAAAACAACGCTAAAACGATGTTTCTTTTAGCAAGAGAACATTTTAAGTTAGGTCATAATCATAATGGTAATGAATATATTGAGAATGGCTATAAGATTAGTGACTTATGTTATCGTCATCATTTTCAAATTTTAAAAGCAGTACATAACTATGCACCACAAGAAGAATTAGAAAAGGTGGTCATGGAAGGTATTTCGTATTTTGAAAAAGAAGAATTATATGATTGGGTAAAAGAATATGCTTATCTTTTAGGTAATATATTCTATGGTTCAGAAAATCACGAAAAAGCCAGCAAGTATTTACACATCGCTTTAGATGCAGACAAAAAGAGTATAGAAAGAAGGGCGCTAAAATGAAAAAAGCAATCTTATTAATGATGATGTTATCCGCTGTTTTTACTTTTGGTCTTACTAATGTAAAAGACGTATCACAAAATGAAACTATTGAAGTGTTTATGGATCATGGAGAGCATATTTAATTATCTAAAAAAAGAGGGAGCTGCGAGCAC
Organism: Bacillus sp. B2-WWTP-C-10-Post-4; assembly: GCF_009183805.1. Classification (NCBI taxonomy): domain Bacteria; kingdom Bacillati; phylum Bacillota; class Bacilli; order Caryophanales; family Bacillaceae; genus Bacillus; species Bacillus sp. B2-WWTP-C-10-Post-4. The sequence goes on from NZ_WEII01000185.1 coordinate 4,214, forward strand.
CCTCTTTTTTAATTATGAACATATTAATTTAGAAATAACATAAGTAGCAGTAGGAATGAAAAATATAAGGGATAATGTTCCATAGTACCAAATACAGTCTGATTTACATTCTTAAATACCAAACCATACATTCTTCTTTACACCCAATGCTTTTAAGGGTGGAGTTGCGGCTAGAACGATTGAACCGCTTCTATTTACATCACTGACTACTGCTAATTTTGTGTGCATAGGGTCTAATCCCTTTACTTGAATATAATTTTTGTCTTCTATTGTAAATAATCCATCATCTTCTAATTTGACCTTAGAACCATCGAGAATGACTTTTTCATCCTGGTAATTTTGAAAAGTAATGGGTGCGCCTGAGGCACCAGAACGAGCGACACGAACCTTTTGGTTATAAACTCCGCCTCTTATGTAGATTGTACTTCCTTCTTTAGCGACGTTAGCAGCTTTTTGAATGGTAGCGAAAGGTTGATCTAATGTGCCGGGATTGAGGTCATTTCCTGTTGGAGATACATAGTAATTTGTAACAGGATTTGTTTTGTTATTGGATTTCGCCAAGGTAGAGGCAGGGAGTATGAAAATTAACATACTGAAAGAAAAGATAAAGATAAAAAGCGATTTTTTTAATGAGGGAAATATTGTTTGATATTTCATCATGATCCTCTTTCTTTATTAAGCATTCCTTCTCAACTATATAG
>NZ_WEII01000186.1:0-4893 GCF_009183805.1 Bacillus sp. B2-WWTP-C-10-Post-4
GCATCATTTTATTAAACTGCGGAACAATATCGACCCCACCTATAGAGTTGAGACTGATAGCCAATGTATGTTTGCCTCCAATTACTCCCCCAGCAAAAGTTGTAAATCCAGGAATTCCTCCTCCATGCCCCCAAACTGAAACACCGTTTGGAAGTTTAGTCTCATAGATTCCAAGACCGTATGCGTCACCAACCCCTTTTCCTTCTATAGGAATTGTAGTAAGCATTTCTTTTAGCTCGCGTTCCTTCAGTAACTTACCACCGAGTAAAGATGAAAAGAACTTATTTAAATCATCCGCATTAGAAATCATATCTCCAGCTGCATTAGCTAAACTCGGATTATAATAAGTAATATCTTTCAACTCGCCTGTTCCTTCCATTTTCACATATCCACGAGCATGATTCTTTCCTGGGATGACGGGTGAATTTCCTGGTAAAAACGTATTTGATAGGTCCAAAGGTTCAATAATGCGCTTTTCGATTTCTTCCGCATAACTATTTCCAGTTATTTTTTCAATAAGCATTCCTAGTATTACGTATCCTGTGTTTGAATACAACCAGTCTTTACCCGGCGAGAAATCTGGAGGCAGCGAAAGGCCTATTTTCACTATTTCTTCTGCTGTATACGTTTTTTTCGAATTCATTATGTCCGCGTCTTTTGACTTTAAGTATTCAGCGATACCACTCGTATGATTCAAAAGTTGTCGTATCGTAATTTGATTACCATCATACCCATTTCCTTGCACGAGACCCGGTAGCCACTTTTCAATTGGATCGTCAAGTTGTAAGCGCTTTTCTCCTACTAATTGAAGAATAGTCGTGGCAGTAAACGACTTCGTCACACTACCAATCCGAAAGCGATAATCCGAATTCACCGGTTTCTTTGTACTTAAGTCCGCCACGCCAGCAGTAAAACTACTAGTTTTTCCGTTGTTAGACGCCTTAGCTAATATTCCTACAGCACCAAGCTGTACTGTTTCCTGCATTACTTGTTTCCAGCCATTACGATTCTTTTGATCATGTACTTGTGACGAACTAGAAATATTTTGAGTTGACTCTGCAGTCACAGTAAAACCAGGTGTAAATAGAGCAGTACCCGCTAATAAAACTGCAAAACTTGCTAACTTAATTGAATTACATTTTTTCATAAGGCTTTCTCTCCTCCATTAATATCGGATTGATTCAAGCTATACTTTCATCCTATATGATAAATCTCTCTTTTTTCTTATCCATTCCTTACGAAATACTTACGTTTAAATTTAAATACGGTAAACTGAGGAAGAGTTATGCATGCAAATAAAAAGAGAACATGTTTTCATTTTTTATGTAAACACGTTCTCTTAAACATTTAAAATTCTATATCAACTTTTCATCCTATTCTTTACACAACTAATTTATATTCCTTTTTACCAGCCCGCACTAGCATTCATACCATTTCCAATAATAGAAAGTAATAGCGGCCATAATACTGGTCCCAATGTAAGAAATACATTTAGAAGTATGAGCATTCTATATCCAACGGTGAAATTGTGATTTTTACGATTAACAAATACTAAACTGATTTATGATATTATAGTTGTTAAAAATAATACTAACATTAGCAACCAATACCACACCATTAAACTAAGACTCCATGGTGTTAATAGCTCATGTATGATACAAAATGTGATTCCTAATACAGAAAAACTAAAACTAGTCACCGCTGTTTTTATAAGCCATTTATTTATTTTTTTATCGTATGTATTTTTACAATATAAATCTATTAAAGTATATAAAGATAAATATGCCATTAATACACCTATCCAAGACAATAACCAGTCTCCGTCCCCTTTGAATAATACGTACAGTAACCAACACATACCTACTGCTGAAAAAACAAAGGAAATAAGTATGCTTTTTAATACCGATTTCATTACATTTTCACACCCTTAAAAAATCAAAAATTAATTATGATTTATAAAAATTAAGTATAGGTTAACACGTAATGAAGTATAAGTAAATAAAGTTAATTTTATTTACCTATTTGAATACGGTTTCATATAAGAAAATAATTCATGTTAATCAAATTTCCATATAAAAAAGAAAAGGTGAATATTTATGTATCCACCTTCCCATCTCCCTCTACCCACTTCATTATTTCTTCCACATCTAAATCCGTATACGTCTTTTCACCATAACGAACAGACTCATATAACGAGATAATATCCCTTGTTCTACAAATTCTTTTTAACCATTGTTGCATCGTTTCATAGGACCTTCTCTGTTCATGAAATGGTAATGTTCTTTCCCATTCAACTAACGTTTTTCTTATCTTATCTGTCGGTAACGGCTGTTCTAACTGATGAATGACTTTTTCATTCTTTATGCTTCTTACCGCAGTTTGCTTTGTAATCAATTCTTTCTCCTGTACTATTTCTGTTTTCGTCAATTTTTTCCTAATATACTTGTAGATGGCATATATAATTGATATTGCAATTATCACATAAAAAGCTATAGTAATCCATATATTTGAAAGAACAGAAAGCAGGTCACTCCATAGACTTTCTCTTTCGAAAGGTTGAAATTTTTTACCCGTTTTCGTTCTTATACCTGTATCTTCTACTTCTTCATATTCATCTTCATCTATTTTGGAATCATCAAAATTTTCACCTATACTAGTAAAGTCATAATTTCTTTCCGATATTGTCTTAGTCTTACTGAAAAAACGCTCTTTTACTATGTCCTGTACATACACAACACCTTGTGATAACGTTATCGCACTAATCGCAAAGAAAATTATGATTAAAGTTCTTACACTCCATAACTTCACTTTCATATGCCGCTTTTTATTCACCATGACATAAGCCCCTTCTTATTCTTTCATTACAATCCATTTATTCGTTCTACTGTATTTCTTTGGTGAAGTACCAATAATTAAAGGAACCGCATCCAGTTCCTTTCGACGAAAGCCTGCTGTGTAAAAGTAAGAAGAAGATATAGGCGTATCTTGGTCTGATATCGAGGCAAGTACCTTTAATACATTTTGCAAATGTTTCCGATTATCCCCATTTTTTATATGTAGCAAACCGTTACCTTTTACACTATTGATCCATACTTCAAACGAACAGTTTTGCATAAGAAGTTGTTTGCATATACCTGCTGTTAATTCAATTAGTTCCTCTATATCATTTCGCAAAGAAACACCACTTTTATTTTGCAAGTTGAGATAAATCGCGTATTTATCACATTGTGTTCGCTCATACTTTTTCGCAGTTATCGTCCCTGTTTTCGCTGTTGCACTCCAGTGGATGGAACGAAAATCTTCATTTTCATAAGACTTTACTCCCATTACTTTCGTTTCATCATATAAGGGTGAAGACATCGCTTTTCGAAATCCTCGTGACCATTCTTGTAATTCAGGAACTTGTATTTTCGGAACAGCTGGTAAGACTAAATAAGAGGGCGTATCAACTTGTTTATATGTTATATGGTTCGTTATAAATCCAAAGAGATCAGTAATAACAATTTCAACTTCTTCCCATTTCGCGATGCCTCTTTTTAACGCTACAGCTTGCAAATCAAATGAAACTGACTCCCTTCCTTTTAAATTAAAATTCATATAATAATTTGAACCTGTACTATGATTTTTGTTTATTTCATCATGATTCCAAGTTAGCTTATTTTCACATTTAAATCGAAATACGATATTAAGAATAGGAAATATCGACTTGTTTGAAATTTTCATTTTGCACATATTCGTTTCACCTATAAAAACGTTCGAATTCCCTTGACTGTATTCCCATTCAACACGAGATACTTTACGTATATATACATGCATAGCACCTATTAAAATTACATATAAAAATACGAGAGATAAAAACAGTAGATTACTTGAAAATACACTTAAAATAACGGCTACAACTGACATAACCCCCATTACGAAAGGCTCCGCTAAAGGTGTATACACAAGCTGTTGATTCATCGTACATTCTCCACTGGCACACTAATCGTATGAAGAATTTCTTTCATAATTTGTTCTTTCGTCGTTTTCATCTCTCCCTCAATCGTTAACGTTAAACGATGAGCACAAACGGATGCAGCGAGCGTCTTAATATCATCTGGCGTACAGTAATCTCTTTCATTTAATATTGCCCGTGCTTGAATTGCTCTCATAAATGCCAACGTTCCCCGAGGGCTTACACCAATTTCAATTAACTCATGGTTACGAGTTGCTTCAATAATTTCAAGGAGATAATCTTGCACATCATTCCCTACTAACACTTCTCTTGCACGCTTTTGCATCGTAATAATTTCTTCACTTGAAATAATAGAATGTAACGTTTCTAATGGATCATTCATTTGAAACCGATTCATCATTTCCTTTTCAGCTTCTCTCGTATGATAACCTTGGCGTATTGTGAGTAAAAACCGGTCTAACTGAGCATCTGGTAACGGAAATGTGCCCGCTGATTCGAGTGGATTTTGCGTTGCTATAACTAAAAAAGGTTCTGGTAATGAATGTGTCTGTTTCGCAATTGTAACAGTACGCTCTTCCATAACCTCAAGTAACGAAGATTGTGTTCTCGGTACAGCTCGATTAATTTCATCCACTAATACGATATTTGCAAAAATGGGTCCTAACCTTGTTTTAAAATCCGATTCCTTTACATGAAAATATTCAAGACCAATAACATCTCCAGGCAAAGTATCCGCTGTAAATTGTATTCTTTGAAATTTAGCGTCCACACTTTTAGCCAAACTTTTCGCTAATGTTGTTTTTCCTGTCCCAGGTACATCTTCTAATAAAATATGTCCCCTTGCTATTAGAGCAATGGCTGCTAGTTCTATCGATTCGTCTTTTCCTATAATAACCTTCGAAATATTATTAGTAATTTTCTTTAATGTACTCATATAG
>NZ_WEII01000187.1:0-4852 GCF_009183805.1 Bacillus sp. B2-WWTP-C-10-Post-4
TTATTTTCCCCTACAATATAATCTTTCGAATATTGGAGAATATGGTCTAAATCCACCTCTCCCCCTATTTGAAAATCATCTTTTAAATTTCTAAATATTTTAATCCATTTCATACCGGTTGTAGCTTGTTGTATTTTTAGTTTTACAAACCGTATTTTTTTATTATTTGACGCAAACTCTGAGGTAGAAATCAATATCATGCCTCGTTTCCGTCTTAAAAGTAAAGGAATATCTGGATGATTATATTCTTGATATTAAGACTATTTTTATGAGCATTTCGTATAAGTGTAATTTAGCTGATTAAAGCTATTTTCAAAGACGACATATCAGCGATAAATTATGTCTATTCTGTATAGGTGTTAGCAAGTTCGTTTGCAAACTTGTTAGCACTTTTTTATTTCTTCTATTATAAAAAGGCCATTTTTTTATGATAATGATGAATTACTATTTACTAAAAATATTTTCTATTAGTCAATTTAATAAATAAACCTAACGTAAGGTTCACCATAACATATAGGAGAAATAACACAGTCATCTGGTATCTTGTTGATAAGAAAGAAAACTGTTTTATTTCTCGTTTTTTCATAATCTATTCGTATATAGGGAAATTGATGCCACACCTCTACATACACTAATGTAGAGATGAAAGCTGTTTTCTCATCCAAGGAATGAGTGTATTTTGTTTGGAGGTAATAATATGTTCAATAAACAAAATGAGCAAAAAAAATGGGAGGGAATTCAGGCTGCGGCCTTTAATCCTAATCTAGTGGGACCAACACTTCCATCTATTCCTCCCTTTACTTTTCCAACAGGTCCAGTAGGACCCACTGGACCCACTGGACCTACTGGACCCACTGGACCTACTGGACCCACTGGACCTACTGGACCTACTGGACCTACTGGACCTACTGGACCTACTGGTACTACGGTTTTAACAGGAGTTGGGGTTCCAACATGCGCCATTGGAGATTTAGGGGATATTTACATTGACCTATCCACAGGGATCACGTATTATAAGCTCTCTCAGCCAGTTCCTCCGATGGTCAGAGCTATTCCAGCTCCTACCGGAAACACAATCCTTGTTGGGTCAACGCAAACCTATACGACGATTGATGCAGCTTTAGCTGTAGCCAATAACGGTGATAGACTATTGCTTGATGCTGAGACTTTTATAATTACATCCACTGTCACTGTTAATAAATCAGTAACAATTGAGGGTCAAGGAATAGGGGCAACTACCGTTATTACTATCTTGAATACTGTAGTCTCTATGTTTAATGTTACAGTATCCAATGTTATTTTCCGAAATATGTCTATCGTCCAAGATTTCCCATCGGTTTTAGGAGTTGAGTCTGTTATTTCAATTAATAATTTGTCAGCAACAGGTATATATATCGATAGTTGTGAAATTTCAGTATGTGAACTCGGTATCGCTATTGTAGCAACTGAGTTTCAAATAACAAATTGCAACTTTACTTATGCGCCCCTTGCATCACCTAACAATGGATACTTCTATATCATTATTTCCTCTACTTCAGGGCAAAGTATTGTTGACAGTAATACCTTTGTGTCTGACTCAGGTAACACGCGATGCAGATTTATTATCATTACTAATATAGCTGTTAATTCTGGTACATTACAAGGGAATTTAATAGTAAGCAATAATAAGCAAGATAATTCTTCTCCTTTTACATTGAGACATCTATTAGTAATTGAAGAATTTATAGGTACAAATTTCGGATTATTTCTTCTAAGTAATACAACAGTTAATGAAGGAAATGTACCTGTCTTACTGTTTAATGCTAATTTTAATATTTTTAAGTTTATTGAAGTTATTGGAAACAGTGTTCAAAATACCGCTGGAAAGGGAATTATCGGAATTGACTCGAGTTCTACCGGGCAAACACCTATTTTCAGTTCGAGTAATACAATTGCAAACCAATTTTTCACTGCAGGATGGGCTTCTGCAACTGTACCAGCTAGTTTTATTATCGGATATAATACAACAGTAATCTCAGAGGCACCTAATCTTCCATTAACTAATTGTTATTGGCTTATGTTGATTTGATAACATATAAATGTAATTTAGAAGTGTAATACGTTACTGTGAACCAAACGAGACATCTCAAATATTTGAATAACATCGTAAAAGAAGCGTAACACTTTATTAAGAAATGTGTACATTCTACATTAAGACTAAAATCTTTTCGCATATATATCCATTCTTGGAGAAGCAAAAACCACATATATAAAAAGAACAGATTGATTTACGGAATTAGTTTGTTCAAAATCAAAAAGAATTATTTTATCAAATATTCAGTTTAACAACATAACATACAACTCTACTAGAAATATATGTGTTATATTTTCTCTTCTCTTTTTACAGAGTTGTTATAAACTAGCTGATTCAATTGATTATCTTTCCGGACAAAAAAGCGAATATGATTAAAGGTATAGGAAGGGTAAATTTTCTTATACCTTTAATTAAAAAAGGGATAAATTTTAAGTGTGTACGATAAAATTACATCTTTCTATTTACTTATATCCGTTTGTATACATCTGCGTTTGCTACTTTTAATTAATTCCGTATTTATATCTAAATGTGCTTTTCATTCACTTTTTATTATATCAATATATTTAGTGATAAACTTATTCTTATTTTTCCTTGATGCGATTTACATTGTACAAACGCTATCCATTTAGGTTTAGTTTGATAAATTAGTGAGATAACTAAATAAAAAAGAGGTCTACTCATAATTTGAGTAGACCTCTTTTTTCACTTAACATACACATAGGCTGCATTTGCTGTTACATAGTATGTTTTCCCTTTGGTATTGTGTACTTTATATTGTGGTGAACCATTTACATTTACTTTCGCATCAATTGTAAATCCTAATCCTGCATCTACAGAACCAGCCACATCTTTATCCTGCCAAGATGGAGTATCATAGAAACGTAGATTGTTAACTTTTGAAACAACACGCTTTCCAACAATAGAAGAATCTACTGTGCTTTTCTTATTAAACTTTACATAAGATGGATCGCTCTTAATCCACTGATCTCCACCGAGATTTAACCACCCGTCTTTTTCAGCCCACACAATATAAGATTCTGGTTTGTTTAGTTGACGAATTTTAGAATAGCTTGTACCTGGTCCTTTACGTAAGTTAACGTTGTAACCTTCAATATAGGCGATACCATCTGTTACTGCTGTTGGTACTTCCGCTGGTTTAGATGGCTTCTCTGGAACAGAAACATCCACACTAGAATTATTATATGCTCGTTGTACATCTGCTCTAAATTGTGCTTCTGAAACGCCATGAGACTTTAAGTAATCAATTGGATCTTCATGATCCGTACCGCCAAGGTAATGAGTTACATCGCTATGTGTCCACAATCCTTTTTCTACAGATAACCCACGGTCACGTAAGATTTTAGCTAGTAACTTAACATATTTGTCATAGCTGCGTTTGAATTTTGTATAGTCCGCTGTTTCGCATAACTCAACATGTACAAATCGTTTATTAGCAGCAGGACCCCCGCCATAAGCAATGTATTTTTTATCAGCAATTTGGATTGTTTCATCCCAATCGACTGCATAGTGAACAAATGCATTACTCCATGTTCTAGACTCATATTTTTGAATATTAATAGCTGGAGCTTCTGGAGTTGCTGTAGAATGTGCTACAACGCCCTCATAAGCACCTACACCATAACGGTATGGTTGTTTTGGTAAATCGGGAATAATAAGTGTTCGATCAGCAAAAACACTTGTAGCAAAAGAAACAGCAAGTACTAGAATCATAAGGAACGAGGTAATATGTTTCATTGTCTTTTTCATTTAGCATCAACATCCTTTTTTATAATTTTTGTGTGGTCAAATAATCCACTTGCTGATAGTCCAATGATGATTCCCTGGAATACATTTGTTTTGATATCTGCGCCCATAAATAAAACGCCTAGCACAATGCCAAGCGTTAAATTTAATAACGGAACATATTTTGTTTGTAATCCAATTGTTTTTCCAATTTGTGAAAGACCAACTACAATTCCAATCATTACAGTAATTTCAAACATTACATACCACCTCCTTTCATTAAGAAAGTGAGAATGCCACCAACAATTCCGCCAACTATAAGTCGCAAAATCCAGGTAGTATTGGCGCTGATTTTATCTAGCTGTTTGTTGATATTGATAATGTCTTTCTCGTTACCTGTTGTCCGCATTTCTAAACTTTTAATCTCTAAGCGAATGTCCTTAATATCTTGCTTTATTTCTTGAACATCACTTCGTACATCTTGTAACCCTTCCATTTTAATCACCCCTTTTAGGCAATAAAAAAAGACCAGCTTATGGCTGCTCTGGTTTCTCACTTATTAATTTTTGAACTAAATCTGTTAATGTGGACATATTACTTGTAAGTGTCGCAACTTGATCTGTTAATGTAGTAACTTGTTCTTTTATTTGTTTATTTTCTTCTTTAACTACATTTAACTCTTCAGCATTCTGCTTAACCTGCTCCTTTAACGATATAAATTCATAATACATCTGTTGAAAGGCTGCAATAAGAATAGAAACAGTATTATATAAATTAATGGCCCGTTTCTTTTTATCTGTAAATATAGCATCTGTATCGTCTGCAATCATACCAAAATACGTTTCAATCTCTTTTGTTGTATATGGTTCTGTTTGTTCTTCCGGCTTGTTCACACGCATTTGATACAAATCATACATATCGTCCTTGAAGTTGTACTGCTTGATAGCTAAACTCATGATTTTATCAAGAGCTGAGAAAGGAATATCTTTTATATTTTCTTTCATATTTCTAGCTGATGTAGGATTAAATGCTTTC
>NZ_WEII01000188.1:0-4799 GCF_009183805.1 Bacillus sp. B2-WWTP-C-10-Post-4
TTGTAGAGGAGGGGGAGTATATGTTAGCTGGATTTTTAGTTTGTTTATTTGTTGGGTTACTTATCATTTTTTTAGGGTATCAAATACATGTGAAAAAGAGGTTGTTTTTGTTAGCAGGATATCAAGAAGAAACGTTTGTTGGAGATAAAAATAAATTAGCGAAGCTTTCAGGAGCATTTTCTTATATAGTTGGAGTTGCTACTATAATATTACCGCTTGGCTTAGAAAAAATAGGTAATGTATTTGGTATCGTATATGCTATATTAATTGTTTTAGGTACAATTGTATTCATAATTAAAGCAAACTTATTAAATAAGAGTACTATAAAGTAAAAAGGCTTCATTCTACTGAAGCCTTTTATTAATTGTTATGAAATATAAGTAAAAGCTGGAATAGGATCAACAAATATATCCCAATCTTGTTTCATTTCTTTCTCTGTTAATAGACAACTATCTAATGATTGTTCAATTAAAGAACGGTTCATATCAATTCCGATAAATACGAGTTCGGTTATTCGATCTCCATATTGTTTATCCCAGTTTTTCAATACTTCTGGTTCTTCTGTAATCATTTGATTTCTTTCAGTTTCAGGTAATGCCGCTATCCACTCACCGGCTCCTTGAATTGTAATAGAGGAACCTGCTTGAGATAGAAGCCCTATCATATTATTACGAGATGCCAGCCAGAAGAATCCTTTCGCTCTTACAACATCTAAAGGCCACCTTTCTAGCCAATTCATAAGGCGCTCGGGATGGAAAGGATATTTGCGGCGGTAAACAAAGGAATTGATACCGTATTCTTCCGTTTCCGGTGTATGATGGTCACTATTTAATTCTTGTATCCAGCCGGCCGATTGACTGGCTTCTTCATAATTAAATAGATTTGTGTTTAAAATTTCTTGTAATGGTACTTTGCTAAACGAAGATTCAAGAACTTTTGCATTAGGATTTAATTTTTTTAGTAAATGATGAAGCTCTATCACATCTTCTTTTTCTAGCAAATCTATCTTATTAAGAATAATTACGTTTGCAAATTCAATTTGATCTATTAATAAATCAATAACTTCCCGGGTATCATTCTCATCGATTGCTTGTTTTCGGTCTAATAAACTTTCTCCATCTGCAAAATCATCCCAAAATCTATTTGCATCTACAACTGTAACCATCGTATCGAGGCGACAATTTTTCGTTAAATCAATGTTAAGAACTTCGTCTGTATAAGTAAACGTTTGAGCAACTGGAATAGGCTCACTTATACCAGAAGATTCAATAATAATATAGTCAATATCACCATTTTCCACAAGACGATTCACTTCTATCATTAAATCTTCTCGTAGTGTACAACAAATACAGCCATTTTGAATCTCTACTAGTTTTTCCTCCGTACGTGAAAAACCACCCTTTTTTATAAGAGATGCATCAATGTTTACTTCGCTCATATCATTAACGATAACAGCTACTTTTAAGTTATTCTTATTAGTCAAAATGTGATGTAGTAAGGTAGTTTTTCCAGATCCTAAAAAACCACTTAATACAGTGATAGGTACTTTTTTCATGAAACGATCTCTCCTTTAAATCGTAATGATTACGTTTTATATTAAACGATAGGAAAAGAAAAATCAATAATAAATCATAATGATTACGATTTAAGAATAGAAATAGACTATAAAATTTGTGCTGTAGTATGAAGCATTTGGACAAGCACATGTTTACATGTAAATAAAATGGAGGCGAGAAGCTTGGTCTTTAATAGAGTTTCAAAAGAATTAGTAGGCATAGCTCTTATCGCTATGTTTCTCTTTTTATTATTTTTTGTAGATTTTACAAGTCTAGTAAATTTGCACACAAATATACCGCAGGAATGGCTGAATGTGAATACGGTATTTTTAAGTATCATTTTTGAAGCAATACCTTTTATTTTATTAGGGGTAATTGTTTCTTCATGTATTCAAGTGTTTGTGACGGAAGATATGATTCAAAAAGTCATGCCGAAATCTCCAATTGTTGCAATGATTCCAGCAGTATTTGTGGGAGTTCTTTTTCCAATGTGTGAATGTGTCATTATACCAATTGTAAGAAGACTCATTCAAAAAGGGCTACCACTTCATGTAGGCATTGTTATTTTATTGAGTGCACCCATTATGAATCCAGTTGTTCTTTTATCTACTGTATATGCGTTTCCAAAAAATGATTACGTTGTATATGCACGCTTTGGGATAACAATTTTAGTTGCTCTATTTATAGGGCTAATTGTGTATTACTGCTATCGCGAAAGAAATGTTTTAAAAGACGTAGAGGTTTCAGTTCAAATAAGCAAAAAAAAGAGTTGGAAAGATGTTATGAATCACATTGTAGATGAGTTTTTTGATACTGGTAAATATTTATTGATAGGTGCTTTTTTAGCAAGTGTATTTCAGACGTTTTTTGATCGGAATATACTGGATGCAGTAGCACATAACGAAGTAATTGCCCCTTTTATTATGATGGGATTTGGTTATGTTTTATCAATTTGCTCTGCAGCCGATGCTTTTATAGCTGCATCTTTTGGACATGTTTTCTCGGTAAAGGCACTTCTCGCATTTCTTGTGTTTGGGCCTATGCTTGATATGAAAAATACGTTAATGCTATTTGCGTATTTTCAAAAGAAATTTGTATTCTTTTTGATGGGAATTGTCATTGTATCTGTGTATACCATCCTGCAAATCATAATGTTATAGGAGGTGAGAAAGAATGGAGAAAGAGGAGCAGAAGGCGTATCATCGCTATATACGTGGCATTATTTTAATTGGTTTAGCAATGCTCTTATTTAAACTACTTGTAACAGGAAATATTTATAATTTTATCGTTCCAAAAATGATCAAATTTACGTATATAGCTTTTGTAGTAATTTTAATTTTTGGTATTGTACAAGTTTGGGGAGATGGAAGAGAAAAACAGCATGATTGTAATTGTTGTAAACATCATACAACATCAAAATCAGGGATAAAAAGTTTCTTTGTATATGTTTTATTTGTTGTTCCGATAGTTAGTGCTTTTCTCTTTGGAAGTGTAACAATTGATGGAAGTTTAGCAGGAAAAAGGGGTATGAATCAAAGTGTACAGGCGAGAAGTCTGGAAAGAAACGAAAAAGAGGGGAAACAGGTTAAGTTTGATGAGCGAGAAGTATTAGTTGATTCAGAAGAAACATCAAATTTAGCAACGACTTATAAAACGGAAGAGCAAGTAGTAAAAAGTATGTTAGGACAGCGTAAACTACAAGTAAAGGATAAGGATTATGTTCAAACAATGAATGTAATTGGTCAAAATATTAATTGGTTTAAAGGGAAAGAAATTACATTTTTAGGGTTTATATATAAGGATAAAGATGTGACGGGTAATAAAGCAGTAGTGGCTCGATATGGCATAACTTGTTGTATTGCGGATGCATCAGTCTGGGGGATGATTGTTACCGGGAAAAATATTGAAAAAATTCCAGAAGAAACATGGGTGAAAATAACAGGATTATTAGATGAAACGACATATAAAGGAACAGTCTTTCCACTTGTAAAAGTAAACAAAATCGAGAAAATTAATAAGCCAACTGACCCATATGTATATGATGCTTTACCTCAATAGAAAAGAATAAATTCTTCATATTTTCATGAAATAGAATCATAATCAAGGCGATAAAAAAATAAAGATAAGAGTAATTTGGTTTGTTAAAAATATGTGCAGAAGGAGTTATGCGATGAACTGGGTTACTCATAAACCATCATTTGAATTTGAAACATTTAGTCCTATTATTCGGTCACAATCTGCGTGGAGTGGACATTTAGATTTTGCATATGACTTAGTACGATTTGAAAAACCAGAAACTTTAGTTGAGTTAGGTACACATTTAGGAGCTTCCTTTTTTAGTTTTTGTCAGGGAGTAAAAGATGGAGGGTTATCGACTAAATGCTTTGCAGTAGATACTTGGGCTGGAGATGGGCATACAGGTCCATATGGAGAAGGGGTTTTTCAAATAGTAGAAAAAGTAGTGAGCGATAACTACCTTAATATAGGAAATTTAATTCGATCTACTTTTGATGATGCTGTAGACCGGTTTCAAGATGAAACGATAAATCTTTTGCATATTGATGGCTATCATACGTATGAAGCTGTTTCTCACGATTATAATACATGGCTACCGAAAGTCGCGAAAAACGGTATTGTATTATTTCATGATATTGAAGTTAGAAGTAGTGATTTCGGCGTATATAAGTTTTGGGATGAGGTAAAAGCGAAGTACCCTCATTTTCAATTTGCGCATTCATATGGACTGGGAGTGTTATTTCCGAAGGGTTGTAGTGATAAGTTTGAGGAAATACTTAAAAATAAAGAAGAAATACAAAATATGTATAAATAAAGGTAGGGCATGCATCATTTTAATGATGTGTGCCCTATTTTTTATGTAGAAAATAATGGTGTGAATTAAAAAGCGAAGATAGTTGTAAAAAGTTTTATTGCAGCAAATATTAAAAAAGTTAGTATGGGATTTTTCTTTGTAAATAAAGTGAAGCTTTAATACGTTCATATCAATTCGGAATTTTACAGTAGTTAATTTCTTACCTAAGTGCTTTGCACTTACTGAATTTTGAGACGGGGGTCTTATTGGCCGAAAATATCGGGATAAATAAAAATACAACATTTTTTATATTTTTCATTGCGAAAAACGTAATCTACTTTTACAATAGAAAGGGTTGTGAATATATTATACTGGAAAAATAAATCGAAATAATATGAAAATTTTGTTTTGTCTTCGCTAATTGTATATTACAT
>NZ_WEII01000189.1:0-4689 GCF_009183805.1 Bacillus sp. B2-WWTP-C-10-Post-4
TTACTAACTTCTATAAACGAAAATAAGTATCCTCTAATAATCTCAAATTAAAAACCTTAGCATAGATATACTAAGGTTTTTTGTATTTTTATAATGAATGAATTCTTTCATAGTCTTTTTTAAATTGATTATCATTTTTTAACCAACTTTTAAAAGTTGGTTCCTTTATTTCTAAAATTGAACAAGTTTTAGCGATACATTTATTTTTCATATATTCCTTAAGGAAATTTTGTTTTCTCTGCTTAACAGCAGATTGGGTTCTTTTTAGGTTTCGATCTTTTAATTGATCTAGACTTAGACTTTCTTTCTGAAATTCTTCATATTTTCTATGCAAATAAATATCTTTGTCTTTATAAATCCAATTTGAAAATAGTTGTATTGATTTTCTCCCGGTTAAAATGACGCGATAATGTTTATTTTGATTTAGTAAATCGGCTGGTAAATTGTGATTTTGTAGTACCTGATTTAAAGAATTCATAAAGCTATATGATCCTCCTACAAAGCTTACTGTATACGTTTCATACTTGACGTAACCATCCCCATCAAAATATCCACGAACAAAATGATGTAAATATTCTTCAGGCACGAATGGAAATTTAATATTTAATGATTTACATGGCATGATTCCATGTATGTTCATAAGGTCGTCTTTTATTGTTTTGCTATTAATGTTTAGCATATATACGTCTGTTTTTTTGTTTTGATAAAGTGGCTGGTTGGTGTTTAATTCTTTTTTTATATCTTCTAAAATATAACTTTCTTTTTGTGATATACTGACGCATTGATTTTCTTTTTGTATAACGCCGTCAGCTGCTATAAATCCTAAAATATAAGCCATATTATTTGACCAAGTTTTAAAATAATTTTCTTTTATGTCATACTTTCTCTTCCAACTCCCTATAGCGCGCCTTGGGACGTTGCTGTCTGATAAAACCATACGAATATACCTTGCAGACACATTAGCAAGTGTAGCAATCTCTGAGGTGCTTTTCCCCTCTGCATATAGCTGCGTTATCTCAGATTTTGATAGTTTACATTTTGATTTCTTTTTTCGCTCTATGTGCACTTACATCCTCTCCTTCCTTTCTTTTATTAGAGACATATTTTCTTCTATAACATACAATGAAACATATGTTCTTTGTTGCGTATAAGAAGGAATTTACTAAATAAAAACAATTTACATGTACTTAATATTTGTCTTAGCTGCTGCTATGCGATTTGTACTTTATAGATACAAATAATGAATTTGACGGATTTATGAAATACAAGGCATTTTAGATGAAAGGTAAAATAATATAGTTTAAACTACAAATAGCTACAATAACAACATACGTAAATTGTTAATCGTAAAAAGGAGAACGAATGAATAAGAAATATACAAATCAAATTCATACTGATATGAGTTTTAAACCGAAAGATATTATAAGTTTAATGACGGATTACTTTAAAATGAAATCAAAGCTGCGTCCTATAAAGGATTTGCCTGTTGTTTTATCAAATAAAGATAATGAAGCGTTAGAGAGTGTTACATGGTTTGGCCATTCTGCTTCTCTTTTGAAAATAGAAGGTAAAAAACTGTTATTAGACCCGATGTTTGGAGATGCCTCTTCCCCATTTCCCTTGTTTAATAGTAAGCGTTATAGTGGTGCTTTTTCTTTAGAACGTGATGACCTTCAAGAAATTGATGCGATTATCATTTCTCATAATCACTATGATCATTTGAATTACAAAAGTATTATGCAGTTAAAAAATCGCGCAAAACACTTTTATGTTCCAACTGGAGTTGCACAATATCTTATTAAATGGGGGGTTTCACCTAGTAAAATTAGTGAGCATAATTGGTGGGACGAAATTACGTTTGATAATATTAAGTTAGTATGTGCGCCTGCAAGGCATTTCTCTGGACGTGGTATGACAGATAGAGATCGTTCATTATGGTGTTCATGGCTTATTCTTGGTCAAGAGACTAAAATTTTCTTTAGTGGTGATAGCGGTTATGCCCCTCACTTTAAGGAAATTGGTGATAAATACGGTCCATTCGATCTTACATTAATGGAATGCGGGCAATATGATCTGAGGTGGTCTGCTATTCATATGTTGCCTGAAGAAACGGTACAAGCTCATATTGATGTTAAAGGAGAATTACTTCTTCCGATTCATTGGGGTGCTTTTACGTTAGCATTACATGAATGGAGTGACCCGATAGAACGTGTTACGAAAGAAGCTAACCGTTTAGGAGTTAAAATTACAACGCCACAAATTGGCGAATCTATTACGTTAAAATCTACAGACTATCCTTTATCCGCTTGGTGGAAGGAAATTTAATTTTAAAATATAAAAAGAGCGAATCCTCTTATAAAGAATTCGCTCTTTTTTCTGTATTTAAACTTATTTCACTATATTGGATCTCCCACTATCTAATACTCTATTTGCTGGTACACTGGACATTTCAACCACTGTATTCATACTCTTATCAGTCAGTTCAATGAGTTCGTTTTCATGTTTTATTTTATTTAAATCCCACACCATCCCATGAAATTCATTATGTTGACCACTTACCTGTATAATGCTTTTTGTTTTATTTGAAGGCTGTATTTGAAGGTTTGTAAATTGATTCCCACTAATTTCATTTGGCGTAGTTACTTGACTATCCATATAAATCATATTTACACAGTCTTCTAAAGAAAAGTTCATAAAACGATTGGCATTTATCCAAGCTTGTCCGGTGCTCGGTTTTTTCGCTACTAATTTCAGTCCAGTTTCCATTCCTACAACTTTAATATTTTCGAAGTTAACAAACGAAATTTCATTTTCTTTTCCAGCAGAGTATAAAGAAATTCCGGTACCTTTATTCGTTTCCGTCCAATTGATAATATTTATATCTTTTATTTGTGTTTTGTTCCAAGTGTTATAATATTTATTTTTACCGTCTAAATAAATAACTTCAGAGTTAAATTTAGGATCGTCAATAGCTATATACGCTCCTTCAATGGATGCGTTTTTCTCTAGTTCTAAAACTCTAAAGTTTCCCTCAACTACAAATTGGGATCCGTAACCAAATAATAATTTCACACCTTTTTTAACAATGATTGGTGACGTAATTTTATACTTTTTATCATCAAGCAATACAGTTTTAATTTTACTAGACTCTGCTTTATTAATAGCAGATTGTATTTTTATTGAATCATTTTCCCCTTTAAAGTTTTCTACATACAAGTTAGTACTTTTAGCTGCATAGTCTTTTTTGTTGTATTGATAAAAAGCAAAAATAATTAAAACTATACCCATGAGTAAAACAATTATTTTCTTCATCGTACTCACCCCATATCTATTAATCTATGGCTTTTATATTCAGGTTATTATTATTTTGCTTTGTATTTCAGATTACCATTTCTGCTTTGTCTATGAATTATATTATGTAGGAATTAGTAAACTGTTTGCTTTACTAATACATCATTCTTATAATGTATTAATTTATGATTTCATAAAACAACAGTCTGCTTGCACATAATGAAATCCCTTTCTCTATTCCTAATAAGCTCTTACTGGCGATATAAGATGTACTGCTGCAGATTGCGCTCCTGCTTCAATCAATATCGGTCTCATAGAACCTCCAAAACTTAAAGTAATCGTTTCTTCTTTTATTGCTCTTAAAGCATCAACCATAAAACGCCCATCGAAAGATATATTTAATTGTTTTTCACCTTGAATCGCATCTATTTGTTGCGTTTCAGATATTTTCCCAATTTGAGAAGCGTTTGAAGAAATTTTAATTGTGGATTCGTTTATGATTTCTAAGTTAACATTGTTATTAGCCCATTCACTTGCTAATAAACTTGATCGGTCTACACCTTGTAATATCTTTTTTCTATCTACGTTAATAATCGTTTTAAAATCATTTGGAATAAGGTTAGAAATATTAGGATATTTCCCTTCAATTAGTCTTGAATATAATGTAGTTGTTCCGATCGTAAATATAATATGACTCTCTGAAAGGTAGATATATACGAATTCCGAATTGCTGTTCATTAATTTTAGAAGTTCACTAATGGTTGCGCTTGGTACAATACAATTTGCTTTTACATCTGAGGAAAGTAATGTTTCGCGTATCGCTAGTCTATGTGAGTCAGTTGCAGCGCAAATTAACTTATTATTAGAAAACTCTATATGCACCCCAGTAAGAACAGGTCTAGACTCATTTTTTGCTACCGCAAAGACTGTTTGTTTAAATACTTCAATCAATTGCTCTGTTTCTACCTTGATTTCTGCATGATTGTCTATAAGCGGTACATTCGGAAACTCATCTGCAGGAAATCCATTTAAACTTAATGTGATTTCTTCTGATTGTATCTTAATAATTTGCTCATTCTTACTTTTTATTGCTATATCACTTGGCATTTTCTTTATTATTTCAATGAAATACTTTGCAGGTACAACAATAGTTCCTACCTTTAAAATAGTTGCAATCTTTTCGTCTTCAATTGAAACAGGAATGAATTTTTCAATAAAAATATTTGAGTTACTTGCAATTAAAGTAATTCCAGATTGATCTGCAGTTATTTTTATACCAGATAATATAGGAATTAAAGATTTTGTTGATATTGCTTTGTTGACTTCTGAAAGTGCTTGAGTGAATTGTTTGTGATTAACGATAAACTCCATGTTTCCCCCGCCTTACATGAAATAATA
>NZ_WEII01000018.1:0-67327 GCF_009183805.1 Bacillus sp. B2-WWTP-C-10-Post-4
GTATATGATCATGGCTATTTATATGGCGATGGAGTGTTTGAAGGAATTAGAGTTTATAGCGGTAATGTTTTCCGTTTGAGAGAGCATCTTGTCCGGCTGTATGAATCAGCAAAATCAATCCTTTTAGAAATTCCATATTCATTAGATGAAGTAACAAATATTGTTGTTGAGACGATTCGACAAAATAAATTATCTAATGGATACATTCGCCTTGTTGTATCAAGAGGAGCAGGAAATCTTGGATTGGATCCCGATTCATGTAAGAAGCCGAATGTAGTAGTAATTGCAGAACAATTATCTTTATTCCCACAAGAATATTATGAGAAAGGGATTCCAGTTGTAACAGTTGCAACGCGCCGAAATCGTCCCGATGTTTTATCCCCTCAAGTAAAATCTTTAAATTACTTAAACAATATTTTAGTTCGTATTGAAGCGAAATTAGCTGGAGTACAAGAAGCACTTATGTTAAATGATCAAGGATATGTAGCTGAAGGATCAGGAGATAACGTGTTTATTGTTAAAGGAAATAAATTAATTACACCACCAAGTTCTGCTGGAGCGTTAGAAGGTATTACACGAAACGCCATTTTAGAAATCGGCGAAAAACTTGGGTATGACGTAAGAGAAGAGTTATTTACAAGACATGATGTATATGTAGCTGATGAAGTGTTTTTAACAGGAACAGCTGCTGAAGTGATTGCTGTTACGACAGTAGATGGTAGAACGATTGGCTTAGGGCAAACAGGTCCACATACGAACCGTTTATTAAAAGAGTTTCGTAAGTTAGTTGTAGAAGATGGAGAGAAAATTTACGAAGAAAATAAAGTTGGATAACAACTTTTTTAACATAAGAAAGCGTTGATAGGGAGGAGTAGTTGATTGTGAAGCCTCACAGAGAGTCGGTGGTTGCTGAAAACCGATGGTTCACGTCGACGAACATCGCCCTTGAGTGCTAAGCTAAAGCATTTGTCTAGGCTTAGACGGTAGCTCCGTTATTAGCTAGATCCATTTATGGATCACTGAGGCAAGAGTATTCTTGCGAAGAAGGGTGGTACCGCGAAATCTTTCGTCCCTTCAGCACATAGCTGGAGTGTGGACGTAGGATTTTTTTATTGTATAAAAGTTTGAAAAAGGGGGCTTATAAGAACAATGTCTTCAAAAACGGAAGAGAAACTGGCAACTGGTGCACAGCTATTGTTAGAAGCGCTAGAAAAGGAAGGCGTAGAAGTGATTTTCGGTTATCCGGGTGGTGCCGTTTTACCTCTCTATGATGCATTGTATGATTGTGAAATTCCGCATATTTTAACAAGGCATGAGCAAGGGGCAATTCACGCTGCTGAAGGGTATGCCAGAATTACAGGGCATCCAGGGGTTGTAATTGCAACGAGTGGGCCAGGTGCTACAAATGTAATTACGGGTCTAGCTGATGCGATGATTGATTCATTGCCACTTGTAGTATTTACAGGCCAAGTAGCAACAACGTTAATTGGGAGCGATGCTTTTCAAGAGGCAGATATTATGGGACTTACGATGCCAGTGACAAAACATAACTATCAAGTACGAAAGGCCTCAGATTTACCTCGAATTATTAAAGAAGCATTTCATATTGCTAAAACTGGAAGACCAGGACCAGTCGTTATTGACCTTCCGAAAGATATGGTAGTCGAGAAAGGTGAGCAATGTAGCAATGTACAAATGGATTTACCGGGATATAACCCTAATTATGAACCGAATCTACTTCAAATAAACAAATTACTCAAAGTAATTGAAACTGCAAAAAAACCGTTAATTTTAGCTGGAGCGGGTATATTGCATGCGAAAGCTTCGAAAGAATTGACAAATTTTGCTCGTAAATATGAAATCCCTGTTGTGCATACATTACTTGGTCTTGGTGGTTTTCCACCAGATGATGAACTATTTCTAGGGATGGGAGGAATGCATGGTTCTTATACAGCCAATATGGCGTTATATGAATGTGACTTACTCATTAATATAGGCGCGAGATTTGATGATCGGCTTACAGGGAATTTAGCTTATTTTGCTAAAGGGGCTACTGTTGCGCATATCGATATCGATCCAGCAGAAATCGGGAAAAATGTGCCAACTGAAATTCCTATTGTTGCAAGTGCTAAGCGGGCATTGGAAGTATTACTTGAACCAGAAGGGGGAAAAGAAAATCATCATGAATGGATCACTTTATTAAAGGGGAGAAAAGAACAATATCCATTCTCTTATAAAAGAAATTCTGAAAGTATTAAGCCCCAATACGCAATTGATATGTTATATGAAATTACGAAGGGAGAAGCGATTGTAACAACAGACGTTGGGCAACACCAAATGTGGGCAGCCCAATATTATCCGCTGAAAAATCCAGATAAATGGGTAACTTCTGGTGGATTAGGAACGATGGGGTTTGGATTTCCAGCAGCAATCGGTGCGCAAATTGCAAAGCCTGAAGAATTAGTTATTGCAATTGTTGGTGATGCTGGGTTTCAAATGACTCTACAAGAATTAAGTGTATTAAAAGAACACGCTTTACCCGTTAAAGTATTTATTTTAAATAATGAAGCTTTAGGAATGGTAAGACAATGGCAAGATGAATTTTACAATCAAAGATATTCACATTCTTTATTACCATGCCAACCAGATTTCGTCGCTCTTGCGAATGCATATGGCATAAAAGGTGTTCGTATTGACGATCCACTTCTTGCAAAGAAGCAAATCCAGCATGCTATTGAATTACAAGAGCCAGTCGTAATTGATTGTCGTGTACTTCAATCAGAGAAGGTTATGCCGATGGTTGCGCCAGGAAAAGGTGTTCACCAAATGGAGGGAGTGGAAAAAGGGTGAAGAGAATTGTTACAGCGACAGTTCGAAATCAAAGTGGTGTTTTAAACAGAATTACAGGGGTTATGACACGAAGACATTTTAATATTGAAAGTATTTCAGTAGGTCATACAGAATCATCAGATATATCGCGAATGACGATTGTTGTACACGTTGAAAGTGAACAGCAAGTGGAGCAGTTAATTAAACAACTGCATAAGCAAATTGATGTACTGAAAGTATCAGATATTACAGAAGAAGCGATGATTGCTAGAGAGCTTGCTCTTATTAAAGTAGCAACTTCTGTAGCGAGGGCAGAATTATATAGTTTAATTGAACCGTTTCGAGCCGCTGTAATAGATGTTGGGAAGGATTCCATAGTTGTGCAAGTAACAGGTACGCAAGATAAAGTAGAAGCGTTAATTGAATTACTTCGTCCATACGGTTTGAAAGAAATTGCTAGAACAGGTGTAACAGCATTTACACGTAGTATGAAAAAACAAGATAAGCAAGTTATGTTAATTCAATAATCATTTAAATATAGGGGGAAATGAAAATGGCAAAAGTTTATTATGAGAAAGATGTAACAGTAAATGTATTAAAGGAAAAGAAAGTAGCAATCATCGGATATGGCTCGCAAGGTCATGCACATGCGCAAAATTTACGTGATAACGGATTTGATGTAGTAGTAGGTTTAAGAAAAGGTAAGTCTTGGAATAAAGCGAATGAAGATGGATTTTCTGTATATACAGTAGCAGAAGCAGCGAAAAAAGCTGATGTAGTAATGATTCTACTGCCTGATGAATTACAACCAGAAGTATATGAAGCTGAAATTGCACCAAATTTACAGGCTGGAAACTCTCTCGTGTTCGCACATGGATTTAATGTTCACTTTGATCAAGTAAAACCACCAGCTAATGTAGATGTATTTCTAGTAGCGCCAAAAGGACCGGGGCATCTCGTACGCCGTACGTTCGCCGAGGGCGGGGCTGTTCCTGCATTATTTGCAGTATATCAAGATGCAACAGGAGTTGCGACTGAAAAAGCACTTTCTTATGCTGACGGAATTGGAGCAACGAGAGCTGGTGTACTAGAAACGACGTTTAAAGAAGAAACAGAAACAGATTTATTTGGAGAGCAAGCTGTACTCTGCGGCGGAGTGACTGCACTTGTAAAAGCAGGGTTTGAAACGTTAGTTGATGCAGGATATCAGCCTGAACTTGCATATTTTGAATGTTTACATGAACTGAAGCTAATCGTTGACCTTATGTACGAAGGTGGACTTGAAAATATGAGATATTCAGTTTCAGATACAGCGCAGTGGGGAGACTTCGTATCAGGACCACGCGTTGTTACTGAAGATACGAAGAAAGCGATGGGGGCAGTATTAGCAGAAATTCAAGATGGTACATTTGCAAGAGACTGGATTGCAGAGCATAAAGCAGGAAGACCAAATTTCCATGCGACAAATGAGAAAGAGAATAAACATGAAATCGAAGTAGTTGGACGTAAATTACGTGAAATGATGCCTTTCGTACAGCCGCGAGTAAAGGTAGGGGTTAAATAATATGAAGCAGGTTTTGTTCATGGATACAACGCTTCGTGATGGCGAACAATCACCAGGAGTAAATTTAAATGAACAAGAGAAATTACAAATTGCTAGGCAATTAGAGAGACTAGGGGTTAATGTCATGGAAGCTGGCTTTGCAGCAGCTTCCGAAGGTGACTTTCAATCGGTAAAACGTATTGCGAATACAATTCAAAATGCTACGGTTATGAGTTTAGCTAGAGCGAAAGAAAGTGACATTCGAAGAGCATATGAAGCTGTGAAAGGTGCTGTATCTCCTCGTCTACACGTATTTTTAGCTACGAGTGATATTCATATGAAATATAAACTTTGTATGTCAAAAGAAGATGTGTTAAATAGTATTCATCGCTCGGTTACGCTTGGAAAATCATTATTTCCGACAGTACAATTTTCTGCAGAAGATGCGACAAGAACATCGAGAGCATTTTTAGCTGAAGCAGTAGAAATTGCAATTCGAGCAGGAGCGAATGTAATTAATATTCCGGATACAGTTGGATATACGAATCCAGAAGAGTATTATTCTCTTTTTAAATACTTACAAGAATCCGTTCCATCATATGAAAAAGCGATTTTTTCTTGTCATTGTCACGATGATCTTGGTATGGCAGTAGCAAATTCGTTAGCTGCGGTTGAAGGAGGAGCATTGCAAGTAGAAGGAACGATTAATGGCATTGGAGAAAGAGCAGGGAATGCAGCGTTAGAAGAAGTTGCGGTAGCTCTTCATATTAGAAAAGATTTTTATAAAGCAGAGCCTTCAATGACTTTAAAAGAAATTAAGGCGACGAGTATATTAGTAAGCAGGTTAACGGGTATGGTTGTACCGAAAAATAAAGCAATCGTTGGAGCGAATGCATTTGCTCATGAATCGGGCATTCACCAAGACGGGGTTTTAAAAGAAGTAACAACTTATGAAATTATCGAACCAGCGCTTATAGGAGAATCTCAAAATCTCTTTGTACTTGGGAAACATTCTGGCCGTCATGCGTTTACGGAAAAAATGAAAGAGCTTGGTTATGAATTTACAAATGAAGAGCGAGATGCGGCATTCGAAGCATTTAAAAAATTGGCTGATCGTAAAAAGGAAATTACTGAAGAAGATTTACGCGCACTTATGCTTGGTGAAGCAGCATTTGCAGCTCAGCAATATAACATTACGCAATTACAAGTGCATTTCGTATCAAATAGTACACAATGCGCAACAGTTGTGCTGAAGGATGAGGAAGGAAATGTATATGAAGATGCAGCCACTGGTTCTGGTAGTATTGAAGCGATATACAATGCGATTCAAAGAATTTTAGGATTAGAATGTGAATTGGCAGATTATCGCATACAATCTATTACACAAGGTCAAGATGCACTTGCTCACGTTCATGTTGAATTAAAAGAAGGTAGTCACCAAATATCAGGTTTCGGAGTTGCGCAAGACGTATTGGAAGCGTCGGCGAGAGCTTATGTCCATGCAGCAGGGAAATTAAAATCTCTTATAGCGCTTGTGAAATAAATATTTGATAGGTGAGAGAAGCTTTCCTCACCTATTAAATTAAAGTTCTGAAAATTCAGTTAAAAGGAGTGTTAAAAATGGAAAAACGTATCGTTTGTTTAGCTGGTGATGGTGTTGGTCCAGAAGTAATGGAAAGTGCGAAGGAAGTATTGCATATGGTAGAAAGGCTATATGGACATCATTTTCATTTGCAAGATGAGTACTTTGGTGGTGTTGCTATCGATTTAACTGGGCAACCATTACCACAGCGAACACTTGCCGCCTGTTTAGCGAGTGATGCGGTTTTACTTGGAGCAGTAGGTGGACCAAGGTGGGATAGTGCGAAAGAAAGGCCTGAGAAAGGATTATTAGCATTAAGAAAAGGACTTGGTGTATTTGCGAATGTTCGCCCTGTAACGGTAGAAAGTGCAACTGCACATTTATCACCATTAAAAAACGCTGATGAAATTGATTTCGTTGTCGTTCGTGAATTAACAGGCGGAATTTATTTTTCTTATCCGAAAGAGCGAACGGAAGAAGTGGCGACAGATACACTTACGTATCATCGCCATGAAATTGAACGTATCGTTTCGTATGCTTTTCAATTAGCGAATAAGCGGAAGAAAAAAGTAACATCTATTGATAAAGCGAATGTTTTAGAGTCTAGTAAATTATGGAGAACTGTGACAGAAGAAGTAGCACTTCGCTACCCAAATGTGGAAGTAGAACACATTTTAGTAGATGCAGCAGCTATGGAATTAATTCGGAATCCAGGAAGATTTGACGTTATTGTAACGGAAAATTTATTTGGTGATATTTTAAGTGATGAGGCCTCAGTATTAGCTGGATCATTAGGAATGCTTCCATCAGCAAGTCACGCTGAAAAGGGGCCTTCATTATACGAGCCTATTCACGGATCAGCACCGGATATTGCGGGGAAAAATAAGGCGAATCCAATTGCGATGATGCGTTCTGTTGCAATGATGCTTGGGCAATCGTTCGGATTAACGAGAGAAGGATATTCAATTGAAGAAGCAGTTTCTGCAGTCCTTAAATCAGGAAAATGTACAGCAGATATCGGGGGGACTGAAACGACAACTTCATTTACAAAGGCAGTTATTCAAGAAATGGAAGAGCAAGCGTTAGTAGGGAGAGGAAGATAATGGGGAAAAGGTTACTAGATAAGCTTTGGGAAAGACATGTAGTTGCGACTAATGAAAATGGATTGGATTTATTATATATCGATCTACATCTTGTTCATGAAGTAACGTCACCGCAAGCCTTTGAAGGCTTGCGGCTTACAAATCGAACAGTCCGCAGACCAGATTTAACATTTGCAACGATGGATCATAATATTCCAACGAAAGATGTTTGGAATATTACCGACCGCATTGCGAAGCAGCAACTAGATACACTTCGGGAAAACTGTAAACAATTTCAGGTGCCATTAGCGGATATCGGGGATGAAGAGCAAGGGATCGTTCATGTAATAGGACCAGAACTTGGACTCACACAGCCAGGAAAAATGATTGTTTGTGGTGATAGTCATACAGCAACACACGGTGCTTTTGGCGCACTAGCGTTTGGTATTGGTACGAGTGAAGTGGAACATGTATTGGCGACGCAAACGTTATGGCAACGAAAGCCGAAAGCAATGGGCATTGAGTTAAAAGGAAAGTTACCGCAAGGTGTTTATGCGAAAGATATTATTTTACACCTTCTTTCAAAGTACGGAGTAGCAGTTGGAACAGGTTACGTAATGGAATTTTACGGAGAGGCCATTCATGCTATGGATATGGAAGAGAGGATGACGCTTTGCAATATGGCAATTGAAGGGGGAGCAAAGGCTGGCATTATTGCACCAGATGAAAAAACGGTTGCTTACGTAAAAGGGCGTAAATATGCACCGAAAGACTATGAATCTATTAAGAAAAAATGGTCAGAACTTTATACAGATTTAGATGCAGTTTATGATTTACATATTCTAGTAGATGTTACGGATTTAGCGCCGTACGTTACGTGGGGAACAAATCCTAGTATGGGCGTTCGGATCGATGAGAAATTGCCAGAAAAGCATGATGCAAATGACGAAAGAGCGTTTTCTTATATGGGATTGAGTCCCGGACAAAGTACGTATGACATTCCAGTTCAACATGTTTTCATTGGATCTTGTACAAATTCCAGGCTTTCTGACTTAGAAATTGCTGCATCTGTCGTGAAAGGTAAAAAAGTAAAAGAAGGTGTGCGAGCACTTGTTGTACCTGGATCTCAAAGGGTAAGAGAAGCAGCGATGCATAAAGGATTACATCGCATATTTGAAGAAGCTGGATTTGAATGGAGAGAGCCCGGATGCTCAATGTGTCTAGGTATGAATCCAGATCAAGTGCCTGAAGGGGAACATTGTGCCTCTACGTCAAATCGCAATTTTGAAGGAAGACAAGGAAAGGGAGCACGAACGCATTTAGTTAGCCCGGCAATGGCGGCAGCGGCTGCGTTATATGGTCATTTTGTTGATATTAGAAAGGAGAGTTATGATGGAGCCATTTCGTATTCATAAAGGTACTGCCGCAGTACTGATGAATGATAACATTGATACAGATCAAATTATTCCGAAGCAATATTTAAAGAGAATTGAAAGAACTGGGTTTGGGAAGTTTTTATTTGATGAGTGGCGATATGATAATAATCGCCAAGAAAACCCTAATTTCCCGCTTAATGCACAAGAAAGAAAAGGAGCCAGTATATTAATCACAGGTGATAATTTTGGATGTGGCTCGTCAAGAGAACATGCTCCATGGGCGCTTGCTGATTATGGTTTCCGCGTTATTATCGCTGGAGGATTTGCCGATATCTTTTATATGAATTGTATGAAGAATGGCATGTTACCGATTGTAATGGATAAAGATATGCGTGAACAACTTGCTAAAACAGATGCGAGGGAACAAATTACAGTTGATTTAGAAAATGAAATAATGACAACGAATACGCATAGATTCCATTTTACAATCGAGAAAATGTGGAAAGAGAAGTTATTAAATGGTTTAGATGAAATTAGTATTACAATGCAATATGAACAAGAAATAAAAGAGTATGAAAGAAAAGTGGCTTTACATTAAAAAAGTGACGGAATATTAAAAATGTATTTACATTCAAAATTAACTGTTATATACTATGTGAAAATCAGAGGAGAAAGGGAGTAAGTATTATGAATATCGTGCAATCTATTACAATGCTTACACAACTACATCATCATACATGAAACCCTTGAACCTAGCGTGAAAACGTGTAGGTACAAGGGTTATTCCCGTTGTACCTACACTCTACTGAAGAGCCTTGTAGGTATTTTGTCTACAAGGCTCTTTTTATTTTCGGCTTAGGGGAATGAAATAGGCATACATTAGAAGGGGAAAGGTGTGAAAATTTAGATGACAAAATGGAAACGAGCAAACCCGAATGGAACGAGAGATTATTTATTCGAAGAATGTACGTTAATTGAAGAAGTAGAACAGAAATTAAGGCTTACTTTTTTAGAGAGAGGTTATGAGGAAATAAGAACACCTACAATTGAATTTTATGATGTTTTTGCATTTCAAAATAGACCGATAGATGAAGAGAAGATGTATAAATTTTTTGATGAAAAGGGAAGGATTATCGTTTTACGTCCAGATATGACAATTCCTTTAGCGAGAGTTATTGGAACACAGAGATGGGATACGCCACTTAAAGTGACGTATAGCGGGAATGTATTTCGAGCGAATGAATCCCATTCTGGAAAATATAATGAAATCGTACAAAGTGGTATTGAAGTTATCGGGATTGATAATGTAAGAGCTGAAATTGAATGTGTAATAAGTGTCATTCAAGCACTTCAAAAGTTGAAGGTGCAATCTTTTACAATTGAGATTGGGCAAGTACAGTTATATAAATGTATTGTAAAAAAACTCTCCATCCATGATGAAGAAGAAAGGGTACTTAGAACGTATATAGAAAGTAAAAATTATGCAGCCCTCTCAAATTTTATCGGAGAAAAGAAATTAAATCGATGCGATGAGACAGTAAGGTTACTTGAGAAATTGCCAAGGCTATTTGGAAATTTAGAAGTTATTGAGGAAGCAGAAAAGCTTGCTTCAAGTAATGAAATGAAAATGGCAATTGCAAGAATAAAAGAAATGTATGAAACAATTGAAACGTTAGGATATGGTTCTTACATATCAATTGATTTGGGCATGATTCAACACTTAGATTACTATACGGGTGTTATTTTCAAAGGATATATATATGAAATTGGAGAAGAAATCGTTAGTGGCGGAAGATACGATGAGCTAATTGGCAATTTTGGAGAAATGCTGCCAGCTGTTGGACTCGCGGTACAAGTAAATCAAATTGTGAAGGCGCTGCAAGAGCAGCAAGAACCATATGAACGAAATCAAATTGATATTGTGATTCATTATGAGTTAAATAGATTAGCGGAAGCAGAAAGGTTACGAAATTTACTTCGAAAGGATGGGAAGAATGCTTGGTTATCTCTATTCTCTAATTTAAGCGATACCTTTCAATTTGCAAGAAAAAATAAAATAGGAACGGTTGTTGAGGCAAAGAATGAATATTTAGTGGAATATGTATGGAATGAGAAATGGGTAGTCCAGAAAGAAGGAGAGGCTTCATGCGTAACATTCAAATTGCGTTAACGAAAGGAAGATTAGAAAAACATGTCATTCCACTTTTTGAGCAGATTGGAATTGATTGTTCCGAGCTCAAAAATAAAGGTCGGAAGCTTGTATTTCAAAGTAAAAATACAAATATTTCATTTATTTTAGTAAAAGCGGTTGATGTTGCTACTTATGTAGAACATGGGGTAGCTGATATTGGCATCGTTGGAAAAGATATTTTAATGGAAAACGAGAAAGATATTTATGAAATGCTGGATTTAGGAGTGGGGATTTGTAAGTTTTGTGTTGCTTCTATTCCTACGTATAATCCGAAGAGTTACCGGAAGAAAAGAATCGCTACGAAATACCCACATATTACTTCTACTTATTTTCATGATAAGGGAGAGGATGTAGAAATTATTAAAATAGAAGGTTCTGTAGAAATCGCTCCTCTTCTTGGATTGGCAGATGCGATTGTAGATATTGTTGAAACAGGAAAAACATTACAAGAGAATGGACTCATTGTATTTGAGGAAATGTACTTTATATCGGCTCGGATGATTGTAAATAAGGCAGCCTTAAAAACTAAAAAAGACGAAATATTCAGCATTATAAATATGATGGAGCAAGAAATCTTATCAGGGAAATAGGAGGATTTAAAATGGAAATCATTTATGAAGACTTTAAGGAGGCATTATCTAAAATAAAAGTGCTAAGAGAAAACGCTAATATAATAGAAGAAACTGTTCAAAGAAGTGTAAGAGAAATCATTAGACATGTAAGGGAAGGAAATGATGAGGCTTTATCTTTCTATACAAAAAAGTTTGATGGTGTAGAGATGAAAGATTTTCGTGTAAGTGAAGAAGAAATACAGCAAGCGAGTATGTTTGTAGAGAATTCATTTTTAGAAGCTTTAAAAGAGGCGAAGAAAAACATTGTTTCGTATCACGAAAAACAAAAGAAGTATTCAATCTTCGATTGTGAAAGTAAAGGCATAATTAGAGGGCAGCTTATTCGGCCATTAGAAAATGTAGGTGTATATGTACCAGGTGGGACAGCTTCATATCCTTCTTCAGTATTAATGAATGTATTGCCGGCGAAACTTGCAGGTGTGAAAAAAATTGTAATGGTAACACCGCCGAGGAAAGGGGGAATTGATCCTCATATAGTAGCTGCTGCAAATCTTGCGGGAGTAGATGAAATTTATACGATAGGTGGCGCACAAGCAATTGCTGCTTTAGCATACGGGACGGAATCGATTCCGAAAGTGGATAAAATAGTTGGACCGGGAAATTTGTACGTCGCTCTAGCGAAACGAGAAGTATACGGGATAGTAAATATCGATATGATTGCTGGTCCATCAGAAATTGTAGTTGTCGCGGATGAAACAGGTAATGCAAAATATATCGCAGCGGATTTATTATCGCAAGCAGAGCATGATGAGAGAGCAACGGCGATTTGTATTACAACGAATATGGAACTAGCTAAAGAAGTAGAAAAAGAGGTAGAAAGACAGTTAGAAACGTTACCAAGAAGTGAAATTGCACGTGAATCAATAAATAGAAATGGAGCCATCTTTATCGTTGCTTCTTTAGAGGAGGCACTAAAGTTATCAAATGAAATTGCTCCAGAACATTTAGAGTTACATATAAAAGAACCGATGAATGCTCTAGATTATGTGAAACATGCAGGCTCTATTTTCCTTGGACCATATGCACCTGAACCGCTCGGGGATTATTTGGCGGGACCGAATCATGTATTACCAACGAGCGGAACGGCAAGATTTTTTTCTCCGTTATCAGTCGATGATTTCGTGAAAAAATCAAGTTTTATTTCTTATACAGAGGAAGCATTAAAAAATGTACAGCATCATATTGTAGAGCTTGCAAATAAAGAAGGGTTACATGCACATGCGAGAGCAATCCAAATAAGGTTTGAGGAGGAAAAATAATGCGTCAGTCCAGTCAAGCACGTGAGACGACAGAAACAAAAATTAAATTAAGTTTGCAGCTTGATGAAAGTACGAGTGTATCTATTCAAACGGGGGTTGGTTTTTTCGATCATATGCTGACTTTATTTGCTAGACATGGAAGATTTGGATTGCAAGTTGAGGCAGAAGGTGATGTATTTGTCGATGCACATCACACCGTTGAAGATGTTGGAATTGTACTCGGAAATTGCTTGAAAGAAGCATTGCAAAATAAAGAAGGAATTAATCGTTACGGTTCCGCGTATGTACCGATGGATGAATCTTTAGGATTTGTTGCAATTGATATAAGTGGACGCTCATATTGTGTATTTCAAGGGGAATTAACAAATCCGAAGCTCGGGGATTTTGATACAGAATTGACGGAAGAATTTTTTAGAGCAGTTGCACATGCTGCCAATATTACATTACATGCGCGCGTTCTATACGGAAGTAATACACATCACAAAATTGAAGCATTATTTAAAGCTTTTGGTAGAGCGCTTAGAGAAGCGGTCGAAAAAAATGCCAACATTACTGGTGTAAATTCAACGAAAGGGATGTTGTAATTGATTGCCATTATAGATTATGGAATGGGGAATATTCGCAGTGTAGAGCAAGCATTAAAATATACTGGCGCAGAGTACATTGTAACGAGTGATAAAGAAGAGATATTGAGAAGCGATGGCGTGATTCTACCGGGAGTAGGTGCATTTCCGAAAGCGATGGAAGTATTAAAAGAAAGAGATTTAGTGTGTGTACTAAAAGAAGTTTGTGACATAGGAAAACCACTCCTCGGTATATGTTTGGGCATGCAACTTTTATTTGAACGAAGTGAGGAACTAAAAGATTGTAGCGGGTTAGGTTTACTACCAGGTGAAATTCGGAAGTTAAAAGTTTCGTATAAAATTCCTCATATGGGATGGAATGAATTAAGGAAGGAAAGAGAATTTCCGCTTTGGAATGGATTAGTGGATGGTTCTTTCGTGTATTATGTTCACTCATATTACGCGGATTGTCCAGATGAAATTGTATGCGGAGTAAGTGATTATGGAATGCAAATACCAGGGTTTGTCGCGAAAGGAAATGTATTTGGTGCACAGTTTCATCCAGAAAAAAGTGGCGAAATTGGCATGCAAATATTAAAAAATTTTCAAGGAGTGGTAGAAGCATGGAAATCTTCCCAGCTATCGATTTAAAAGAAGGGCGATGCGTTAGACTTTATCAAGGAGAGTTTAGTAAAGAAACGGTGATGAATGAAGATCCGGTAGCGCAGGCGATCATATTTGAAAAGCTTGGAGCGGAAATACTACACATTGTTGATTTAGACGGTGCAATTGCTGGCGAGTCGTTAAATTTGCCCGTCATTGAAAAAATCTGCAAGGCGGTACGTATTCCTGTGCAAGTGGGAGGAGGAATTCGTTCACTTGTAACGGTGGAGAAGTTATTGTCAGCAGGTGTAGAAAAAGTGATTTTAGGAACAGCAGCTCTTTATGATAAGTCATTTTTAGAGGAAGCAGTTCGTCTATATAAAGAGAAAATCATTGTTGGAATTGATGCGAAAAATGGTTTCGTAGCAACGAGAGGTTGGCTTGATCTGTCTGAAATTTCTTACGTTAGTTTAGCGAAACAAATGGAAAGTTTAGGTGTTCAAACGATTGTGTTTACAGACATTTCGAAAGACGGGACGCTTGCAGGTCCAAATTTTGAACAATTAGCGATACTTCAAAAAAGTGTGGGCATTCGTCTCATCGCCTCTGGAGGAGTGGCATCTATTCAAGATGTGAAAAAGTTAAATGATATGAATATATATGGTGTCATAATTGGAAAGGCGCTTTACGAGAAAACGATTGATTTAGAAGAAGTGTTACAGGTAACGAAGTTATGTTAGCGAAACGAATCATTCCATGTCTAGATGTGAAAGAAGGGCGAGTCGTAAAGGGTGTAAATTTTATAGGATTACAAGATGTCGGTGATCCGGTTGAAATAGCTGAAGCATATAACGAGGCAGGGGCAGATGAAATCGTATTTTTAGATATTACAGCGACTCATGAAGGAAGAAAAACGATTATAGATGTTGTAGAAAAAACAGCAGCTAAAGTATTTATTCCTCTTACGGTTGGCGGGGGGATTTCAAGTGTGAAAGATATGTACAATTTACTAAGAGCTGGAGCAGACAAAGTTTCAATAAACTCAGCGGCAGTGCGAAACCCGAAGCTTATAGAAGAAGGGACAGAACACTTTGGATCACAATGTATTGTCGTGGCAATTGATGCTAGAAAAGTAGCAGAAGGTAAATGGAACGTATACGTCAACGGCGGAAGAGTTGACACAGGAATGGATGCCATAGAATGGGCGAAGCGTGTTGTTAAACTTGGGGCAGGTGAAATTTTGTTAACGAGTATGGATGCAGATGGAACGAAAAGCGGATATGACCTTCGTTTAACAGAAGAAATTTCAAAAAGTGTTTCCATTCCAGTCATCGCATCAGGGGGCTGTGGTCATACGGATCACATTATAGAAGTTTTTCAAAAGACAACAGTTGATGCAGCGTTAGCGGCATCCATCTTTCATTATGGTGAGGCGACAGTGCAGAGTGTAAAGCGAAAATTAAGAGATGCAAATGTTGAGGTGCGGTTATGAAACCTAATTTTTCAAAAGGATTAATACCAGCAATTGTCATCGAAGAAGGTACGAAAGAAGTTTTAATGCTAGCTTATATGAATGAAGAAGCATATGAAAAAACGTTAGAGACGAAAAGAACATGGTTTTATTCTCGTTCTAGGCAGTCGTTATGGAATAAGGGGGAAACATCAGGGAATCTTCAATATGTGCAATCTTTATATTTAGATTGTGATCAAGATTCAATTGTTGTGAATGTGAAACAAGTAGGACCTGCTTGTCATACGGGAGAGAAGACATGTTTTCACTATCAAATTATATAGGGGGATACATATGGAAAATGCCTTTAAGTTGCTGTATAAAACAATTGAAGAACGAAAGGAAAGCCCACTTCCTGAATCGTATACAAATTATTTATTTTCAAAAGGAGAAGATAAAATTTTAAAGAAAATTGGTGAAGAGTGTGCTGAAGTAATTATCGCATGTAAAAATAATGATAAAGAAGAAGTAGTGAAAGAAATGGTTGATGTATTTTATCACTGTTTCGTTTTATTAGCTGAAAAAAATATTACATTGGAAGATGTCATGCGGGAGGTGAAAGAACGAAATGGAAAGCTTTCGAGAGTTGGGGATAGAAGGGAAATAGATACATTATAAGGGGGAATGTATATGAAAGTAGATTATCATCTTCACTTAGAAGAAGGACCGTATTCAATAGGATGGCTTGCTAAAATAAATGAAGCGCTGGAACGTTATGAACCGCTTCAAGAAAGGCATTCTATTGATTGGCTTATGAAAACACAAGAGCGTTTGCAAAAGCGTGTGAAGGAAGGGCCATTTACAACAGAATGGATGGACCTCTATTTAGAAGAAGCTGTGCGAAAAGGTATAACAGAAGTTGGGATTGTTGATCATTTATATCGTTTTCATGAAGCGAAAGGATATTATGAAAAATATGTAGATATTAGTGATTCTAAGCTCGGTCGTATACAGAGGGAATGGTTAGATCAAGTAAGGGTAGTTTCACTGTATGATTTTACAAAGGTCATTGAAGAGGCGAAAGAACGATGGAGTAAAAGAGGTGTCACACTTAAACTTGGAATTGAAGCGGATTATTTTATTGGTTGTGAAGGAGAGTTAAAAGAATTATTAGCGCTAGGAGACTTTGATTATATAATTGGTTCCGTTCATTTTCTAAATGGCTGGGGATTTGATAATCCAGATACGAAAGAATATTTTGAGAAGCATGACCTACGCGCATTATATGATATGTTTTTTAAAACAGTTGAGAGTGCGATTCGTACCGAGTTATTTGATATTATCGCTCATCTTGATAATATAAAGGTATTTAATTATCGATTGGATGAGAATGAACAGCTTTCTTATTATGAGGAAATTGCCTGTGCGTTAGTAGAAACGAATACGGCAACAGAAATAAATGCAGGATTATACTATCGTTATCCTGTTCGTGAAATGTGCCCAAGTCCACTATATTTACAAGTATTAGCTAAGTATGGTGTTCCAATTACGATTTCTTCGGATGCCCATTATCCAAATGATTTAGGGAATTATGTACAAGAAAATGTACAAACATTACTAGCTCACGGTGTTACTCAGGTTGCAACATTTACGAAGCGAGCAAGAGTAATGAGGTCGCTTGAAGAAGAAGTAACAAATTCAAAATGAAACGCAATTTTTTGATGAAAACCGTCCTTTTTGTTCAAAATAAGAAAGAATGAAAAGGAGGGTAAGAAATGGCGAAACAACAAAATAAACAAAATGTACAAGGTGCACAGCAACAAGCTTATACTTCTGAAACGAATGCTGAATCTCAATCGGTTATTGAGGAGCAAATTAGCGATACGGTTGCAGAAGGAACGATTGATGTGAAGCTTGGAAAAGAATCGCAGGAAAAAGCGTAAGAAAAGGGGAGAGTTGCATCTCCTCTTTTTTCATGGAAAAGTGTCGATTTTTAAAACTATAATCAAATTCCTTGGTTTTTATATGTGGATTTCTTACAATGAAATATAAGAGATATCTTATTTTCTATAGAAGAGGTGTTAGTAGTGGCAAAAATATTAGTAGCGGGAAAAATTCCGGAAATTGGATTAGAACTATTAAAAGATCATGATGTAGAAATGTACGATAAAGAGGAGTTAATTTCTATAGATGAATTAACAGAGCGTGTAAAAGATAAAGATGCATTGTTAAGTTTACTTTCGACAAAGGTGCCAAAAGAAGTTATTGATGCAGCGTCTCATTTAAAGATTGTTGCAAACTATGGTGCTGGTTACGACAATATTGATTACAAGTATGCGGGCGAAAAAGGAATTGCAGTTACGAATACACCGAAAGTATCAACGGAAGCGACTGCAGAATTAACATTTGCACTTCTTTTAGCAGCGGCGCGTAGAATTCCTGAAGGGGATACGTTATGTCGTACGACTGGATTTAACGGATGGGCACCGTTATTTTTCTTAGGACGAGAAGTTCATGGTAAGACAATCGGAATTATAGGTCTTGGAGAAATCGGGAAGGCTGTTGCAAAACGTGCGAAAGCATTTGGAATGGATGTTTTATATACAGGGCCAAATCGTAAGCTTGAAGCTGAAAGTGAGCTGGGGGCAACGTATGTGATGTTGGAAGAATTATTACAAACAGCAGACTTTATTACAATTAACTGTGCTTATAATCCAAATTTACATCATATGATTGATGAAGAGCAGTTTAAAATGATGAAGAAAACAGCGTATATTGTAAATGCTTCACGTGGACCAATTATGAATGAAGCAGCACTTGCTCATGCATTAAAAACGAATGAAATTGAAGGAGCAGCTCTTGACGTGTTTGAATTTGAACCGAAAATTACAGAAGAGTTAAAAGAATTAAAGAATGTAGTACTTGCTCCACACGTAGGGAATGCAACATTTGAAACTCGTGATGCGATGGCTGAAATGGCTGTCAGAAATATTTTAGCTGTATTAAACGGCGAAGAGCCAGTAACACCTGTAAATCAAAAGGTATTAGTTACAAAATAAAAAGAAACCTTCCGGACTCGGAAGGTTTTCTTATTTTTCTTTATTCGCTTTTTTAGACGGTCTTTGTCTAATGAATTGAGATAACATGTACAAAATATATAGTGGAATGGCAATAAATAAGAAAACAGAAAAATTTCCAAATCCTGTTTGATACATTGTAATAATGATTCCAACTAAAAATAGTGTAATAATGATGCTATATCGTGGAATTGGTACATCTTTTAAACTTGGGATACGAATGCGGCTCACCATTAAAAATGCGAACGTTACAAATACGGTAATAAGAACGATTTTTGGAATGGTATGTGAAAATAATGTTAAGAAAGCAACAAGCCCTCCCGCTGCTGTAATCGGTACTCCAGTGAAATATTTCATTGAAGTAGAAGATGGTGTTACATTAAATCGTGCTAAACGATATGCTCCGAAAAGAGGGAATAATCCCGCTATGTATAATCCGATGATTCCGTAGTTTGAGAAAGATGTGTAATACATTAAAACAGCTGGTGCTGCACCAAATGTTACGAC
Source organism: Bacillus sp. B2-WWTP-C-10-Post-4 (assembly GCF_009183805.1). NCBI lineage: Bacteria > Bacillati > Bacillota > Bacilli > Caryophanales > Bacillaceae > Bacillus > Bacillus sp. B2-WWTP-C-10-Post-4. Next base: position 18,695 of record NZ_WEII01000018.1, read on the forward strand.
ATCTGCAAGCGAGTCGAGCTCTTTTCCCATTTGTGAATCAACACGTAATAAACGAGCAACACGACCATCAAGACTATCTAACATCATCCCGATAAGTACTAAAATAGCAGCTGATTTATAATATCCTAAAGATGCATAGCCGATTGATAAAAATCCGCTATATAAATTTCCGAGCGTAAATAAGTTTGGAATAGCTGCTCTATACAAAATCTGATCCCTTGCTTTCTGTAATAAATTCTTAATTAGTGTATGAAAGTTTACTTATTTTATCATACCATAAATTTATTCCTCATACGAAAGAAATTACCAATTTGTGAAAGATTTCATAGAAGGATGGTTTGAAAATTAAGTGAAAATAAAAAGAGGAAGCAACTTGTATAAAGTTGCTTCCTTTACTATTCAAATTTCGTTGTCATCGTTCCAGTTTTATATCGATTATTAGGATCGAAGCGTAATAAATCTCCATAAATTAATTTATCGGAGAGTTTTAATTCTGTTTTTGCTTTTTCAATATACGGCTGACATAGCGTCATGTCAGCTTCTTCACCCGTACTTCTTTTGTAGCACATATTTTTTGTATAAACATACTCTTCAGAAACAAAGCTACCATCACGCATTACCATAAGCGGGTCTTTCTCTTTAATAAATAAGTCAGTTCCAAATTCAACGGATTTATTTGTTTTAATACCAAGTAAATGAAGGAGCGTTGGCTTAATATCAATTTGACCGGATACTTTAGAAACAACTTTTCCTTCTTGGCCAGGCACATGAATAATAAGAGGGACTCGTTGTAATTGCATAGAATCGAATGGTGTAATAGTATCTTTTCCTAGGAACTGTGCCATAGCTGCGTTATGGTTTTCGGAAATACCGTAATGATCACCATAGATGACAATAACGGAATTATCATACAATCCTTCTTCTTTTAATTGTTTAATAAATAATTTAAGAGCTTCATCTGTGTAACGAACAGTTGGGAAGTAGCGGTTTACAACACCACTTTCCGAGTTGAATTCATCAACATATTGATCTTCCGGATTTAGAAGAAATGGAAAATGATTTGTTAATGTAATAAATTTTGTATAGAACGGTTGCGGTAAAGATTTTAACTTTGGAATAGATTGTTCAAAGAACTCTTTATCTTTTAATCCCCAACCGACAGACATTTGCTCCGTTCCTGCGTAATCATTTAAATTAAAGTAACGATCATATCCAAGCGCAGGATACATTACATCCCGATTCCAAAACGTTTTATCATTTGAATGGAAGACGGCAGAAGAATATCCGTATTTCTTTAATTGTTCTGGTGTCGCTGTGTATTCATTTGTCGCATGAGTAAAGAATACAGAACCACGATCTAGCGGATAAAGTGAGTTTTCAACGATAAATTCAGCATCAGAAGTTTTACCTTGTCCAGTTTGATGATAGAAGTTATCGAAATAGAAACTATCCTTAATAAATTCATTTAAAAATGGTGTAATTTCTTTTCCATTTATTTTTTTATTAATAACAAAGCTTTGTGTAGATTCCATTGAAATTAAAATTACATTTTTACCTTTTGCAGCTCCAAATAAGTTTTTATCAACTTGTTTGTCTTTTGAGTCTGTATAGTTTTTAATTTCAGAAAACCCATCCCCACTTGCAAATACACGCTCAGCTGAAGACTTGGATTGAAGCGTAATATCAAATAGATGATATGTGTATAAACCTAAATTCTTCACGACAGTTTGACGGTCAAATGAGCGTGAGAACATTTGTGGTTTATAAATAACTGATACAACAATTTGTAGTGCTAATAAAGCTGTTACACCGCTAAAGAAAGTTCGCTTCTCTGAGCGGGAAAGTGGTGTTTTATCGCCAAATGATGGGAATTTACGCGAAATAAACATTAAAATAATTGCATCTGCAAATAAAAGTAATGTTTTGTACGTAAAGAGTTCTTTTATACTTGTCCCTAAATCAGCCATATTGTTTGTTTGGAATAAAACCGGGAAAGTAACGAAATCGTTATAGAACCCATAAAACATTGCGTTTCCAAATAAAATAAATGACAGTATAAAACTGATTCCAATTATAATTCGGTTTCGGTGCTTAGATGCAAGTAAAGCTAAGCCGAAAAATAAAAGTAACGCAGCTAGTGGATTGATAAAAAGCATGAATTCTTCAAAGAAATTATCAATTTTAATATCAAATGCTAGCTTGTACACAATATATGTTTTAATCCATAGTAAAACGACTGCAACGAGTGCAAATCGCAGTTTTGGAAACAGATGTTGTAGCATAATATACTCCTCTCCTAAAAAGCATGACAGTTCTTGAGAGTCAGTTTGCTTAACGACTCATTTTATATATACGAACAGTCCTTTGTTATTATGATTATTATACTATGAGTATCATTATACGAAAATAAAAGAAGGTTGTGGGCTTTTTTATAATAATCGAGTAGAAAAAGAGTGATGGGAGACAATAAAACAGAATTTCTATGTATGATAATTATCGTACGCAGAAAGAATCGCGTGATAATACGGAGGTTATAATGCGAAAATTATTATATTTTATAGCATGCAGTAGTGTTATACTTTTTACTTCACCGAGTGTGTCAGTAGCCCAATATGATGCACCTCTTATGGAAGATGCACTTTATTCTGTTTTATTTCCAAAAATAAATAAAGCAATTGAAAAACAATATGGAAGTTTGAAACCTTATCAATGTCCTAAAATTATTAGTTTAAAAAAAGTGTATAGCGGTACATATTTATTTCAAGCAAGTATTGAAGTGACAAAGTATGAACGTGTTGCTGGGAAAATTGCTCCACCATTTGAGAAGGTAACGATTACATTTAATAACGAAGAAGGCGAATGGGAAGTGACAAAGATTTCAGTAAAGCGCTTACCAAACGATACAAAACTAAACTGTAAAAAAACAATATAAAAAATTGTTTGACAAATAAAATGGTCCTTTGGTATTGTTAATAGCAACAATTAGATGTTTGAAAATTAAATAGACTTACCTCATCTACTCTCAAAGGTAGAGGCCGCGATAGGAAAGAGTAAGCTATGGGAGATTTAATGGAATCTGTGATCATAGGTTGAAAGGGACTATTGCCGAAATATAAGAATAACCATCTTATTCATATATTGGGACTGCATTGAATAAATGTAGTACTGTCATAAGATTTATTTTATGGAGAGCTATTTGGAGATGTTGATGCGGTTTCTTATTTTGAGGAGATAACAACTCGTTTATTTTTTCAATATATATTTTTCCTAATAAGAAACGCGTGTGAACATTGTTCCGCGCGTTTTTTGTCTATCTAAAAGCGTGCTGCAATGAATAGAAGATTGGGGTTATGAGTTTTAGAGGAAATAAGGGAGGAATTTAAATGTATTTACACGGCACAAGCCGAATTAATGGGCAAGGACACTTAGAAATTGGAGGGTGCGATACGACGCAGCTAGCAAAGCAATACGGAACACCACTTTATGTATACGATGAAGAGTCTATCCGAGGAAAATGCCGAGCATTTCATCGTGCTTTTAAAGAAAGTGGTTTCTCTTATCAAGTAGCATATGCAAGCAAGGCGTTCTTGTGCATGGAGATGTGCCGAGTAGCTCGTGAAGAGAATATGTCATTAGACGTTGTCTCTGGGGGAGAATTATATACTGCGCTCCAAGCAGGATTTCCGGCATCACGTATTCATTTTCATGGAAATAATAAAACAGAAGAAGAAATAGTGATGGCTTTTCAGGCGAATATCGGTTGTTTTGTCGTAGATAACTTCTTTGAATTAGAAGTTTTACACGATTTAGCGATGCAACATGGGAAATTTGTGAACATATTAATTCGTGTAACGCCTGGAGTAGAGGCGCACACACATGAATATATTACGACAGGTCAAGATGATTCGAAATTTGGATTTGGCGTTTCAAACGGTCAAGCAATGCAGGCAATTGGATTTGCTTTACAAAAATCAAATTATAATGTGCTAGGGATCCATTCACATATTGGATCGCAAATATTTGAAACAGCTGGTTTTGTTCGAGCGATTGAAGTTCTTCGCCAATTTTTAGTAGAAGTGAGAGAGCAAACAAACTATGTAGTAAAAGTGTTAAATGTAGGCGGAGGATTTGGAATACGTTACACAGAGTCAGATACACCATTAACTCTTGAGACATATGTGCGAGCTGTAACAAGTGCAGTGAGAGAACAATTTACTGTATGTGAATATCCATTGCCAGAAATATGGGTTGAACCAGGCCGTAGCATTGTAGGTGATGCTGGGACAACACTTTATACAGTTGGATCTGTGAAAGATATTCCTGGTATTCGGAAATATGTATCAGTCGATGGTGGAATGACAGATAATTTAAGACCAGCTTTATATAGCGCGCGTTATGAAGCGATGTTAGCGAATCGAGGGAATGATGAGAATGAGGAACTCGTTTCGATTGCCGGGAAATGCTGTGAGAGTGGAGACATGTTGATTTGGGATATTCATTTACCGAAAGTCGTTGCTTCTGATTTACTAGCAGTTTCCTGTACAGGAGCATACGGGTACTCGATGGCGAATAATTACAATCGGATTCGAAGACCAGCCGTTGTCTTTGCAAAAGGCGGAACATCGCAAGTAGTTGTGGAACGCGAAACATATGAAAATATTATTGGGAACGATCGCATACGTATTAAAGAACTTGTCTAAATAGGAAAAGGAGTTGTTCGTATGGGCAATTCCTTTTTTATAAAATAAAATAATTAAAATATATCGGAAAACTAGGATTGAAAAAAATCAGAATTGTGATAAAATACAAATACAAAGCTTATCAAGAGAAGCGGAGGGAACTGGCCCGAAGAAGCTCGGCAACCTGCTTATAGAAAGCAAGGTGCTAAATCCAGCAAAATGGGATCCATTTTGAAAGATAAGGTAAAATATATTACCGAACAGTCTTTTCGAAATGGGAAAGATTTTTTTTATGAATAAAAAGGGGGGGCTGTTCGCGTGAGTGTACGGGAACATTTTGATGAAGTATCCGAGAAGATTGAAGCGATGCTTGCTGATATGAAATATGGTTCAATTACAATTGTTGTGCAAGATGGAAAAGTAATTCAGTTAGAGAAAAGTGAAAAAGTACGTTTAAAGTGAAAAGCGCTGACTAGAAAAACTAGAGGCGGTTTTAACCTATTTTCATTAGGTTAAAACCGTCTTTTTGCTTTTACAGGGGGAAAAAACATGTTGACGTATGAAACGTGGGAAGAAAATGTTGTTTCATTCTCGGAAGAAGACGAAACAAAAGGCGCGCTATCAGTATTAAAGTGGGCTTATGGAGAGTATAAAGATGAAATTGTCTACGCATGTAGCTTTGGGGTGGAAGGTATGGTATTGCTGCACCTTATAAACCAAGTAAATCCATATGCTAAAGTCGTATTTTTGGATACAAATGTTCATTTTCAAGAAACGTATGAATTAATTCGGAAAGTGCGGGAAAGATTTCCTTCATTGAATATTATAGAAAAACAGCCAGAACTTACACTTGATGAACAGGCGAAGTTGCATGGTGAAAAACTGTGGGAGAGCAATCCGAATCTTTGTTGTAAGATTAGAAAAATTTTACCTTTAGAAAAATCATTAGTAGTGGAAAAAGCATGGATATCAGGCTTAAGAAGGGAACAATCAGAAACACGTAAGCATACAAAGTTTATAAATCAAGATCATCGTTTTCAATCTATTAAAGTTTGTCCACTCATTCATTGGACGTGGAAAGAAGTTTGGCGATATGTATACAAACATAGCTTGCCGTATAACCCGTTGCATGATATTGGTTATCCAAGTATTGGGTGTGAGAAATGTACGTTACCTGTTGGGGATGGTGGCGATTCAAGAGATGGTAGATGGGCTGGAAAAGTGAAAACTGAATGTGGTCTTCATTACCAATAAGATGAATCTTGAAATAAAGCTAAGAGAGGATATAGAAAAATGAGCATAGTAAACGAATTAGTAAACCGTATAGATGAGGCATATGACGTATCACAAATTGAAAAAGAAATTAAGTTAGACAATATTGCGTTAAGTGATTTAGAACTATTGGCGACAGGTGGATATAGCCCCCTTACTGGTTTTTTAGGGAAGGAAGATTATGATTCAGTCGTAGAAACGCTTCGTTTAGCAAATGGTAGTGTGTGGAGTATACCAATTACATTACCTGTAACAGAAAAAGTCGCAGAAAGCCTGAAAGCTGGAGAGGAAGTAAAGCTTGTCAACAATGGAAATATATACGGTGTCATTCAAATAGAAGATATTTTTGTACCAGATAAAGAAAAAGAAGCGTTACTTGTATATAAAACAACGGATGAGGCTCACCCAGGAGTGGAAAAATTATATGAACGACCAAACGTTTACGTTGGAGGAACTATTATTCTAACAAAACGCTTTGAAAATAATCAATTTCCTTCTTATCATTTAGACCCAATTGAAACGAGGGAAGAATTTAAAAAACGTGGGTGGAAAACAGTGGTCGGGTTTCAAACGAGAAACCCGGTACATCGTGCCCATGAGTATATCCAAAAGTCTGCTCTTGAAATTGTAGATGGTCTCTTTTTAAATCCGCTCGTTGGAGAAACGAAATCGGATGATATTCCTGCTGATGTAAGAATGGAAAGCTATGAAGTACTCCTTCAAAACTATTATCCGAAAAATCGTGTCTTTTTAAGTGTATTTCCTGCTGCCATGCGTTACGCAGGACCAAGGGAAGCGATATTTCATGCGTTAGTAAGAAAGAATTTTGGATGTACCCACTTTATAGTAGGGCGTGATCATGCTGGAGTAGGAGATTATTACGGAACATACGAAGCGCAAGAAATTTTTACGAACTTTACAGTGGAAGAGTTAGGAATTACACCACTATTCTTTGAACATAGTTTTTACTGCACGAAATGTGAAGCGATGGCTTCAACGAAAACATGTCCGCACGGAAAAGAAGATCATGTTATTTTATCGGGTACGAAAGTAAGAGAATTATTAAGAAACGGTGAGATTCCGCCAAGTACATTTAGTCGTAAAGAAGTAGTGGAAGTGCTAATTAAAGGCTTGAAAAAAGAAGTAGTAACAGAATAGGGAGAGAACGAGATGGATACGAATATTACTTGGCATACAGCTTCGGTTTCAAAAGATGAGAGAAGAGTGAAGAATGGACATCATAGTTTTGTAATTTGGTTTACTGGTTTATCAGCTTCGGGTAAATCTACAGTAGCGAATGCGATCGCTCGTAAACTGTTTGAAAAGAATATTGGAAATTATGTGCTGGATGGGGATAACATTCGCCACGGTTTAAATAAAGACTTAGGATTTTCTGAAAGTGATCGCATGGAAAATATAAGACGTATTGGCGAAGTGGCAAAGTTATTTGTAGATCAAGGAGCAGTTGTCCTTACAGCATTTATTTCACCATTTCGAGTAGACCGCAAACAAGTACGAGATTTATTAGCGGCAGATGAATTTATTGAAATTTTTGTGAAGTGTCCGATTGAAGAGTGTGAGAAACGTGATCCGAAAGGACTTTATAAAAAGGCAAGGAAAGGTGACATTAAGGATTTCACAGGTATTGATTCGCCTTATGAAGAGCCAGAGCAAGCGGAATTAATTGTAGAAACGCACAAATATTCTATTGAAGAATGTGCAGAACAAATCGTGAAGTACTTACAAGAGCGTAGTTTTATATAGGGGGATAAACAATGAGTTATGAAAAAGTATGGGCTAACAATGAAAAATTAAATCAGACCGAGAAAAATAAATTAGAAAAAGATGGCTTAGAAATTTTTAATGATATTCCTTACTATGCGGAAAATGGTTTCGAATCTATTCCGAAAGAAGAGTGGGATGCCTTTAAATGGGCAGGATTGTATTTACAACGTCCAAAAGAAGCTGGTTATTTTATGATGCGGGTAAATATTCCGTCAGGGATTATTACAAATGCACAGGCAGAAGTACTTGCTTCTATCGCTGAAGATTATGGACGTGATGTAATAGATATTACGACGAGACAGGCGATTCAGTTTCACTGGTTAGAAATTCAGCAAATTCCAGATATTTTTAAAAGATTAGCAAGAGTTGGATTGTCTTCAGCTGGAGCGTGTGGTGATATAACGCGGAATATTACAGGTAATCCGCTTGCTGGCATTGATGCAAATGAATTATTTGATACAACGCATATTGTAAAAGAAGTATACGATTACTTCCAGCATAATGAAGAGTTTTCTAATTTACCACGTAAATTTAAAATGTCTATTAGTTCTAATATTTATAACTCAGCAAACGCAGAGATTAACTGTGTTGCATTTACACCTGCTACGAAAGAAATAGATGGTGAGAAAAAAGTTGGTTTTCATATAAAAGTAGGTGGAGGATTATCAGCCCGTCCGTATTTAGCTGATGAATTAGATGTATTCGTTTTACCAGAAGAAGTGAAGGCGGTGGCGATTGCGATTGCTACTATATTCCGTGATTTTGGATATCGTGAAAAACGTCATTTAGCTCGGTTGAAATTTCTTGTTGCGGACTGGGGAGCAGAGAAATTTAAAGATAAACTAATAGAGTATACAGGGCCTTTACAAAGTAAAGGGGAAAGTGCACTCAAAGGATGGAATGCAGGCTATTTTTATGGTGTTCAAGACCAAAAACAAGAGGGATTAAAATATGTAGGTTTTAATGTACCGGTAGGTCGTTTACATGCAGAAGAAATGTTTGAGATTGCAAGAATCGCAAAGCAATATGGAAATGGACAAATTCGTACATGTAACTCGCAAAACTTCATTATTCCGAACGTTCCTCCGGAAAATGTAAAAGGATTACTTAGTGAACCGCTGTTTGAAGCGATATCTGCTAGCCCGAAATCATTTATTGGTCATGCGGTTTCATGTACCGGTATTGAATATTGTAATCTTGCACTAGTAGAAACGAAAGAAAGATTACGGAAAATTGCAGAATACTTAGATACACAAATTGCACTCGATGTTCCAGTTCGAATTCATATGGTAGGCTGCCCGAATTCATGTGGTCAACGTCAAATTGCTGACATTGGGTTACAAGGTGTGAAAATGAAAACGAAGGAAAAAGGCATTGTTGAAGCGTTTGAAATATACGTAGGTGGAACATTATTAGATGGCGGTGCCTACAATCAAAAGTTAAAAGGAAAAATAGATGGCGAGGATCTACCTGATGTACTTGCATCATTTATAAGTTATTTCAAAGAGAATAAATTACCAGCCGAGACATTTTATGATTTTGTAGGTCGTGTTGGTGTAGATACATTACAAATAGCGTTAAATAACGTGTTAGAAGAAGTCATAGCGTCTTAGGAGGGACGATATGGATTTATATCGATTTGAAGCTGTGTTAGTAAATAGTATTGTTCCGATTGTTGTTGTTGCTCAAAGTGAAGAACAGGCATTTAAGCTTGCGGAGATTGAGCTTGAAAAGCATTTTTTACCGTTGCCAGAGGTAAAAGAGATTTCTTTGTTTGAAAAAAAGAAGATTCGAAAAGGTGCGGCATTTGTTATCCATGAGTAGAGATCAGTAATACGAAAAAATAAAAACTTCCATTCTTATATACGAATGGAAGTTTCATTTTAATAGAAGAAATGAGGAGAGATGATGGGAAAGGTTTATATTGTTGGAGCGGGTCCTGGCGATCCAGATTTAATTACTGTTAAAGGGTTGAAATGTATTGAGAAGGCAGATGTTATTTTATACGACCGACTTGTGAATAAAGAGCTGCTTTCACACGCAAAGCCTGACGCGGATTTAATTTATTGCGGAAAACTCCCGAATTATCACACGATGAAGCAAGAGACAATTAACACGTTTCTTATTAAGTATGCGAAAAAAGGAAAAGTTGTAACGAGGCTTAAGGGCGGCGATCCATTTGTGTTTGGTAGAGGGGGAGAAGAAGCTGAAGCATTAGCAAAGCAAGGTGTACCATTTGAAATCATTCCTGGTATTTCAGCTGGAATAGCTGCTCCTGCTTATGCGGGCATTCCAGTGACGCACCGTGATGCAAGTGCAAGTTTTGCTATTGTGACTGGGCATAGGAAAGAAGGTGCTGAAGAAGAAGTGAAATGGGAGAGTTTAGCGAAAGGTGTAGAGACTTTAGCGGTATATATGGGGGTTAGTAATTTGCCCTACATATGTGAGCAACTTATGAAGCATGGAAAAGATAAAAGTACGCCAGCTGCTATTATTGAGCAGGGGACGACGTCTATGCAACGCACAGTTGTTGGAACGTTAGGGACAATTGTAGATGTTGCGAAAAAAGAGCAAATTCAAAATCCGAGTATGATTGTAATTGGAGAGGTTGTCCGTTTTAGAGAAAAAATTCATTGGTTTGAGAAGCAGACAGAAAATGCTTATCAAGTAAGTGGAGTGTTGTAAAATGAAAGCCGTCTTATATATATGTCATGGAAGTCGTTTGAAGACAGCGAAAGAAGAGGCGATTCAATTTATTACATCGTGTATGAGCCGTATAGAAGCGACTATTCAAGAAGTTTGTTTTTTAGAGTTAGCGAATCCTTCTATTGAAGATGGTTTTCGTACATGTGTGAAGCGTGGGGCCACTGAGATTATTGCTATCCCTGTTTTTTTATTAGCGGCAGGGCATGTAAAAAAAGATATCCCTTTTGAATTAGAAAAATTAACCAATCAATTTTCGGATGTTAAAGTCACCTATGGTAATCCGTTTGGTGTATCAGAAACACTTGTTAAATCGGTGTATAGCGGAAGTGGCATCGAACAGGAAGATAAAAATGAAGTGACGTTACTTCTTGTTGCAAGAGGGAGCAGTGATCCTGAAGTATTAAGAGATATAAACTGGATTGCTTCTTTATTTCAAACAAAAGAGAAGGTTAAAAAAGTAGAAGTTTGTTATTTAGCGGCTGCAGAGCCAAAATTTGAGGAGAAATTAAAGGAAGTTGTAGAACAAAAAGAAAAGAACATCGTTGTACTGCCTTACTTGTTATTTACAGGTTTACTTATGAAACATATTGAGAAAGAAGTGCGCCAATATGAATTGGGAGAGATAAAAATCAGTCCATATTTAGGGAAGAATGAAGCGTTTCAAGATATGTTAATTCAGAAAACGACGGAGTTATTGAAAGGAGATCAGTATGTATCCACTTACAGTGCGAGTTAATGAGAAACGCGTTGTTGTTATTGGTGGGGGAAAAGTTGCAGGATTTAAAATTATTCCTTTACTCAAACAGGGTGCGGATATAGTTGTGATAAGTCCAGAATTAGATGCGAATTTAGTAAAACTTGTGGAAGAAAAGAAAATTCGTTGGTATCAAAGAGAATATGAGAAAAGTGATATTAAAAGTGCTTTTTTAGTTGTTGCAGCGAGTAGTGATTCAATATTAAATGAACAAGTTGCTGAAGATGCCGCCGAGAATCAATTAGTAAATGTTATTACAAATCCGGAAAGTGGTAATGTTCATTTTCCGGCAGCGATTCATCGTGGTTTACTTAATATAGCAGTTTCTACTGGGGGAGCGAGCCCTAAGCTCGCAAAAAAAATTCGAGATGAGATTGCAAATAAATATGATGAGACATATGAATCGTATTTAGATTTTTTATATGAAGTAAGGGTGAAGTTAAAAGATTTACAGTTAGAAAAGAGAGAGCGAAATATATTGCTCCAAGAAGTGTTGAAATCAGTATATGTGCAAAACGAGGGGAAAAGAGAAAGTTTTTTACGAGAATTAGAGGAAAAGGTTTTAAAATAATAAAAGATAAAGTGAGCTTTACAAATATAAAAATATAATTTATAATCACAAGTAACTTCAATAGATAAAATCGATGAGCAAGAAGAGTACGTATATTTGATGCGTTCAGAGAGCTGGGGTTAGGTGGGAGCCCGGTACGATAAAATATACAGAATGGGCTTGCGAGAGGTATGTTGAACATTGTAGTAGGCAACCCGGGTTCCGCCGTTAAAAGGATAGAGTATCGGAATTATTCCTGTACTTGAACAAGTGGGATTTATCAATCCAATTGAGGTGGTACCACGGTATTTATATTACATATATCGTCCTCTACATGCATATTTGCGTGTAGGGGACTTTTTTATTTTCTAAAGGAGGTGTGCGAGTATGAAATGAAAGTGTATAATTAACAAAAGTTTAAATATTCAGAAAAGGAGAATTTATGATGAAAGAAACACAGCAATGGACGTCGAAAATAGGCTTTGTACTCGCAGCAGCCGGAGCCGCAGTAGGTCTTGGTGCGATATGGAAATTTCCATATGTTGCAGGTAATGGCGGGGGAGGCGCATTCTTCCTTGTATTTTTACTATTAACTTTATTTATAGGTATGCCTCTTTTAATAGCGGAGTTTGTTATTGGACGTAGCACGCAAAAAGAGGCCGTTACAGCTTATAAAGTACTAGTGCCAAATAGCAAAGTATATCCTTGGATTGGTCGTATGGGAGTTGTTACTTGTTTTAGTGTACTATCTTTTTATAGTGTTGTAGGTGGATGGATTTTACTTTATTTATATTATAGTGTGACAGGAAGTTTCTGGAATAGAGCAGCTGATTATGGACAATTGTTCGGTGAAACGATTTCAAATCCGTTAAGTGCGATTGGAGCACAATTTATCTTTATGCTTTGTACAATTTTTGTCGTAAGTAAAGGTGTAGAGAAAGGTATAGAAAAGGCAAGTAAGTACATGATGCCGCTATTATTTATTTTATTTATTGCGATTATTGTTCGTGCGTTAACACTCGATGGTGCTTTTGCTGGAGTAGAGTTCTTCTTAAAGCCAGATTTTTCAAAGCTTACAGCAGATACGATTTTATACGCGATGGGACAATCTTTCTTCTCACTAACAGTAGGTGCCTCAGTAATGGTCACGTATAGTTCGTATTTAAAGAAAGAGGAACATTTAGCGAAATCAGCAACATCTATTGTAAGTTTAACTGTTTTTGTTACAGTACTTGCAGGATTAGCAATTTTCCCAGCGATTTTCGCATTAGGAGTTAAACCAACTGAAGGACCAGGATTACTGTTTATCGTCCTTCCAGCAGTATTTGCAAAAATACCATTTGGTCAATTTTTCTTTATTATGTTTTTAATTTTATTCTTCTTTGCGACTTTAACATCAGCAATTTCAATGCTTGAAATTGTAGTAGCATCTGTTGCGAAAGGTAATGAGAAGAAGCGTCCGTCAGCATCATTATTAATCGGTATTCTTATTTTTGCAGTCGGTATTCCATCAGCTTTATCATTTGGGATTATGAGTGACGTGAAAATATTCGGGAAAACATTCTTTGATTTAGTTGACTTTTCGGTAAGTAACGTATTGCTGCCGTTAGGAGTACTAGCTATTTCATTATTTGTACCAAATAAAATGAGTAAAGAGTTATTGATGAAAGAATTAGAAGTGACGGAAACGAAGGGGAAAACGTTATTTAACATTTGGTTCTTCTTACTTCGTTATGTTATTCCGGTAACTGTAATAATTGTATTTTTAAATGCGATAGGTGTATTTAAAATGTTTGCATAAAAAAAGGCGGGGATCTCCCGTCTTTTTTTATGTGGATGTTGATGAGTGTAATAAACGATTATATGCTTTATAGGCTGTAGTGACTGCAAGGAATGAACCGATTAAAAATAATACTGAGCCGCCAAATGTAAATATCCGGCCAATATACGTCTCTCTAGCTTCTTCTATTTTTTGTTGTAATTGCGTATTCATATTGATCACCCCGTAAACTATAGGCATTTAGTTATAGTCTATGTAGAATGCCTATATTGTGTGAAGTGTAAATAAAAAACCTCGGTAGGCACCGAGGTTTTTTATAATCCGATATAAGGAGATGGGTCAACTGCGTTTGTCTTGCCGACATTCCATTCTCCAAGATGAAGTTCGAAGTGTAAATGTTGTCCGTATGATTGGCCCGTGTTCCCCATAAATCCAAGCTGATCGCCTTGTTTTACAGTTTGTCCATTCGATACAGAACGGCTATTCATATGAGCATATACTGTCGTATATGTTTTTCCGTTTATACGGTGAGATAAATACACTACGTTTCCGTAACTAGATGATAATTCTGAACGAATAACAACGCCATCTGCAGCGGCGATAATTGGAACCGTTCCCGAAGCAGCGATGTCAATTCCTTTATGATTATCTAAAGAACGTACACCAAATCCGGAAGTTTTTGATCCAGCTGCTGGTTTGATAAAGCCACCGATATTTGTATCATGTGGTGTTGGGGCCGCTTGAGTTGCTTGAGCAGATTTAGTAGCTTGTTGTTTGCGAGCCTCTTCTGCCTGGCGAGCTTCTTCCGCTTTACGAGCTTCTTCGGCACGTTTTTCTTCTTCAATTGCTTTTTGAACAGCTTGACGTTGATTTTCTAAAATGCCTTTGGATTCTTCTAATCCTTCAATCTCTGAATCTACTTTTGCTACTTTCGTATGTAGATCGTTAATAAGAGTTTGTTGCTGTTGTTGGTTATTTTGTAATTCTTGCTGTTTTTGTTCTAGTTTTTGCTCAGATTCTTTCAGTTGTTGTTCTTTTTTCTCAACAGCCTCTTTTTCTGACGTTACAGCATTTTGATCAGATGTTTGTTTTTTTACAATATCTGTATCGTTGTTTAATATTAAACTTACGGAGTACATATTATCAACAAGATCAGCAATGTTTGTAGAGTTTGTTAATACTTCTGTAATGATATTGGTACGCGGTTTTTCTTGCATAGATTGTAACCGTTGTTTAATAACTTCCTGACGTGTATCTATGTTTGTTTGTAATTGTTCTATATGTTTCTTTTTGTCAGTAATTACTTGTTGTGTTTTGCTAATTTCTTTTTTTGTATCATTTAATTCAGTCTCGTTTTTATTAATAGAAGTAGTTAATTCATCGATTTTCTTCTGTAATTCTTGAATTTCTTTTTCTATTTGTTCTTTCTCGACTGATTTATTTTGTAAGTCACTTTGTTTGCCTTCTAATTCAGATTGAATGTTAGATAATTTATCTTGATTCGTTTCAGCGTATGCAGGTGAAAGTAACGGGGAAGCAAAAATCGTTCCTGCTGCTAAAACACTAAACGCTGCAAATTTCTTTTTCATTGTTGTCTGACTCCTTTCCCTATGAATGTTATATATCATAAGAAGAGGGGTGTCTATCGTTGTAATCATAATGTAAAGAAAATTTTATAAAATTGCTAAGTTTTGTCGGAATTTATCATTTTTCAACTGTAATTGTCATAGTGCTTACATTTTATTCATATGTGTAACAAAGGTATATTTTGGGATTTTTCTGTAAAATAAAGAAGGAAAGTAATCGTTTTTATGAGGTGAAATATTACTTGGAAAGCTAATAAAACACTAGTGAGGAATCGTTCTCATGTGAGGTTTTCTGACATGTGTCTGCTTTTTGTCAAGAAAATTATTTGTGTTCAGGCAAAGTTATTTTGTTGTCAGATTTAAATTTTTGATTTATGATTTTTAACAGGGACAAAATGTAGTGAATTGTCGAATAATATGTAATACTCTTAATTTCTTAGTTTTATAGAGATAGAATGAGAGATAGAGTGACACATCGAAGAGGGGGTTACAACAAATATGAAAAGAATAGGACTTGCATGGCAAATATTAATAGGACTTGCGCTTGGTATTGCGGTTGGGGCGATTTTCTTTGATAATCCAGCTGTTGTGAAGTACTTACAACCAATTGGTGATATTTTCATCCGATTAATTAAAATGATCGTTGTACCGATTGTTGTAGCAAGTATTGTTGTTGGGGTTGCTGGTGTTGGCGATGTTAAAAAACTAGGTCGACTAGGCGGAAAAACAATTCTTTACTTTGAAATTATTACAACAATTGCAATTATTGTTGGTCTATTAATAGCGAATATTTTCCAACCAGGAAAAGGCGTAAATATGGAGCAGTTAACAAAGACAGATATTTCGAAATATACACATACGACAGAGCAAGTACAAAGTCATTCATTTGCAGATACATTTGTAAATATTGTTCCAACGAACATTATGAAGTCGTTAGCTGACGGAGATATGCTTGCTATTATCTTCTTCTCTGTACTATTTGGTTTAGGTGTAGCAGCAATTGGTGAAAGAGGAAGACCAGTTCTTCAATTTTTCCAAGGTGTAGCTGACGCAATGTTTTACGTAACAAACCAAGTTATGAAATTTGCACCATTTGGTGTGTTTGCACTAATTGGTGTTACAGTTTCTACATTTGGTCTTGCTTCATTAATTCCATTAGGGAAATTACTAATTGTCGTATATGGGGCAATGATTTTCTTCGTCGTAGTTGTCTTAGGCCTTACAGCGAAAATATTTGGAATTAACATTTTCCAATTCTTTAAGATTTTAAAAGACGAGCTGATCTTAGCGTATTCTACAGCAAGCTCAGAAACAGTTTTACCAAAAATCATGGAGAAAATGGAGAAATTCGGTTGTCCGAAAGCAATTACATCTTTCGTTATTCCGACAGGTTATTCATTTAACTTAGATGGATCAACTTTATATCAAGCAATTGCGGCTATTTTCTTAGCGCAAATGTACGGTATTGATTTATCTATTACACAACAAATTACATTATTGCTTGTATTAATGGTTACATCAAAAGGTATCGCAGGTGTACCGGGCGTATCATTCGTTGTATTATTAGCGACACTTGGTACAGTAGGTATTCCACCTGAAGGCTTAGCGTTCATTGCTGGTATTGACCGTATTTTAGATATGGCTCGTACAGCAGTTAACGTTGTAGGAAACTCTTTAGCAGCTGTAGTTATGTCTAAGTGGGAAGGTCAATATGACGCTGAAAAAGGACAAGCTTATTTAAAAGAGATTTCTGAAAAGGGTCAAGCGGCTTAATTATAATATGAAAAAGCTCTCACATAATATGTGGGAGCTTTTCTGTATATAGAAGAGGAGCAGACATAATGAAACGTAAATATGGTGACGGTTCTTCGTGGAAGAGACTAATAGAAAAGAGTTATACGGTTAAGCAAGTGGAAGAGGGAATGCTCGGAATACTGGATATAAAAAAGGTGAGAGAGCCTAGTTGTAAAGAATATGATGGTGAAGAACTTTGTATTGCAGCGGATCAGTATACGTGGATTCAATATTTCATAGACGGGAAAAACTTTGCGATTACCGCTATGTTAGATGATCAGAAAAAATTAGTGCAATATTATATCGATGTGGCGAAAGAATATAAAATAGACGATCGTGGTTTACCTTATTTTGATGATTTATATTTAGATGTAGTATTATTACCTAGCGGTAAGGTGTATGTATTAGATGAAGAGGAGCTAGAGGATGCTTATAAAAGTGGCGATGTCACGAAGGAAGAGTATGAGTTAGCTTGGTACACTACGAAATGGATATTAGCAACAATAAAAAATAGTGAATTTTATTGGATTTCAATATTAAAAGAAGAAATAGAAAAGTTAAAATGATTGTTGTATTCAAATTTTTGTATAATTACCAAAAAAATCTATACAAAAAATAATTGACTTTTGTTTTGTAAGCGAGTAAAGTTAGGGAAGAAATTATTATTAAAAAATAAATATGAAACCTTCTTATAAAGAGAGGCGGAGGGACTGGCCCTACGATGCCTCGGCAGCGGACTCGATTTCAGAGTGCTGTGCCAAATCCAGCAAGCGTGTGCTTGAAAGATGAGAAGAGCGTTTCTTATAGATGTATAAGACCTCTTCTCATCGGAAGAGGTCTTTTGTTATTCATTAGAAAAAGGTTGAAACTAGGGAGAGATGGTACTTTGAAAGAAACGAGAGGAAATGGTTTAGCTTTATTACCACTTGGGATATTTTTGGCGCTATTTATTGGTTCTGGGATTATTACAGGTGATTTCTATAAATTGCCGATACTTGTAGCGATTTCAATTGCTGTAGGAGTCGCTTTAGTGATGAATCGTAAAGAAAGTTTTAATGTGAAAGTAGAGCGGTTCGCTAAAGGTGCAGGAAATCCGGATATTATGATTATGGTATTAATTTTTGTGCTTGCAGGTGCATTTTCTGAAACTGCTAAAGGAATGGGTGGAGTAGACTCAACTGTTAATTTAGCGTTAACTATTTTACCGCCAGGATTTATCGTAGTTGGAATCTTTGTTATTGGTGCATTTATTTCATTAGCGATGGGAACTTCAATGGGAACAATTGCAGCATTAGCGCCGATTGCTGTAGGTATTAGTGGTCAAACTGATATCTCAATTGCGCTTGCAATGGCTACTGTTGTTGGCGGAGCGATGTTTGGTGATAATTTATCATTTATTTCAGATACAACAATCGCAGCTGTTCGTTCACAAGGAACAGAAATGAAAGATAAGTTTAAAACGAACTTTTTAATTGTGTTACCAGCAGCTATTATTACAATTGTACTATTAGTAATAGTTACTTCAGGGAGTGACACGCAGATTAAAGCACATAGCTTTGATTGGATAAAGATTTTACCGTACGCAGGAGTACTGATTACAGCGCTACTTGGCTGGAATGTACTTATTGTATTAACTGGTGGAACTGTACTATCTGGTGTTATCGGTCTTATAGATGGAAGTTACACGTTAGAAAGTTTCTTTAAAAGTGTAACGACTGGAATGGGCGGTATGATGGAGTTAGTATTACTTGCTATATTAATTGGCGGTATGGTTGAATTAATCCAATATAATGGTGGTATTCAATATTTAATGAATATATTAACACGTAATATTCGTTCGAAAAAAGGAGCGGAATTTGGTATTGCTGGTTTAGTGAGTATGACGAATATGTGTACAGCGAATAATACGATTTCAATTATCTTTACAGGCCCGCTTGCAAAAAATATTGCAGATCAATATGAAATAGACCCTCGTAAATCAGCGAGTGTATTAGATCTTTTCTCATGTTGTGTGCAAGGATTAATTCCGTACGGTGCCCAAATGTTAACGGCAGCAGGATTTGCAGCGTTATCTCCGGTTGAATTGTTGCCATATGCATTTTATCCAATCTTAGTTGGAGTATGTGGGATTGCTTCTATTTTAATTGGGTTTCCAAGGTTTTCGAAAGTAGCTGAGAAAAAAGAGTATCATAAAACAGCTTAATTTAATATGAATGTTAGTAATTAAAAAACGTGCAGAGGATAGACTCTGCACGTTTTTTTGCGTAAAGGGCTGAATATGACTCGGTCTTAAGTCTGAGTTAAAAACGGTTCTTAAGCTCGTTATGGAAAGATGAAAAAATAGTTAAGATAAGAGTATCAAATCGAAGGGAGGCAAGCACAAGATGAAACAATTTCTAGCGTTTATCGCAGCCGGTATTTTGGCTTTAATTGCTCTTGGTAGTCTTGCTGGTATTGTAGGATTTGCAATCGGAGCAGGAGTTGTATATTGGAGCTATAAATCATTTGTGCGAGCTAAATCATTTTTTGGAAAGTTAGCTTGGGGGATTGTTGGTTTAATCGGTTTATCCATTGCACTTTCTCATTCGCCAGCATTAATCGGTATCGCTGCTTTAGTGGTTTTATACTACGGATACCGTGAGTGGAAAAAAGAAAAAGATGTAGTTGTTGAATCTGCTCCAGAAAGTTCTAAACCATATAGCAACTTTGAAGATGAGTGGAACAAATTAATGAAAAACTAAAACAATAAATCAAATTATAAAAAAAGTAGAAGAGAGGAAGATTTATAATGAAACAATCTTTATTCGGACGTGTACGCGATGCAATTTTAGCTGATTTTCATAACGTGTTAGATGAGAAGGAAAGAAAAAATCCAATTGCGATGTTAAACCAATATTTACGTGATAGTGAGCGTGAAATAACAAAAATTGAGAAGTTAATTGAGCGTCATAAAACATTAAAATCTAACTTTGCTCGTGAGCTTGAGCAAGCACGTTATTTCGTTAATAAAAGATCAAAGCAAGCTATCATTGCTCAAGAAGCAGGCGAATTGCAATTGCACGAACGTGCGTTAGAAGAGGTAGCTTATTATGAAGGTCAAGTAACTCGATTAGAAGAAATGTATGCAGGTGTTGTAGAGCAAATTGATGAGTTAGAGCGTCGTCTTTCTGAAATGAAAAATAAATTAAAAGAAATGCACGCAAAGCGTATGGAACTAATGGCACGTGAAAATATGGCACATGCAAATCGTCGTATGAATACTGCGATGCATAAAATGGATGAAAATAATCCGTTCTTACGATTTGAAGAAATTGAAGATCACATTCGTGACTTAGAAACTCGTATGAATGAAGAGCATGAGCGTGATACATTTGATATGAAAATTGCAAAACTTGAGCGTGAAATGAAAGAAAAGAATGATGTATCGTTAACGAAAGAGTTAACAAAATAATAGTAGTATATTATAAAACAGGCTTATGATATAGTGATAGGAGAAAAGGTGTTGGAAAGCAATGCCTTTTCTTCTATGTATATGTGACAAGAAGGGGGGAGCTGAAATGAAGAAACATTTTTCAAAGACACAATTAATGGGGATGCTCCTCATCATATTTGGATTCGGTCTTTTTCTTGATATGATACTTGGACATTTTGAACCAGGTGGTCTCATTTTTGCATTTATTATGCTTATGTTTGGAAGGCATTATCGTAAAAAGAATCGTTATGTACGGGGAAATGTATTTTTATTTGTTGGTGGTATCGTATTTTTATTTTTCTTATTTTCATCAGCAGCATTTGTTCTTGTCGTATTTGCTTGTTTAGCTTTAATTGGTTATCAATTGATTCAACAAGGGCATCAGCAAAAAGCAATGAAGGTTGAAATTAAAGAAAAAGGGATTATAGACGAAGAGAAGCAAATATATCGTACAGAAACATATTTGAAAAATATGTTTGTAGGCAATGTGCGAATGATGGATCATATTTATGAACTTGAGGATATTAATGTTCAATATGGTGCTTGTGATGTGGAAATAGATTTAACAACTGCTATGATTCCAGAAGGGGAAACGGTAATTGTTATTCGGGGTGTCGTTGGTAATATTCGTTTATATGTGCCGTATGATATTGAACTTTCTTTAAATCATTCTGTTATTGTCGGACGTGTGCTCTTGCCAGGTCATGAAGAGACAGGGTTTAACCGCAATGTTACATTTAGAACAGAGCAGTATAAAGAGGCTCCTCGACGTATTAAAATTATTTCTTCGCTTGTCGTAGGCGACACGGAAGTGAGGAAAGTATAATGAAGAAACAAAAAAATATTTCGTGGATGTATATTCGTTATTCTATGTTGTCCTCTGTTAGTATCGCACTCATTTGTACAATTGTATATGTATGGAAAAGCGAGCAACAAGTGTATGATTTATTATGGAAGGAATCCATCGCTTCTGTTCCAATTGGCTTGTTTATTATGACTACAAGTTTACTTATCGGGGGAATTGTAGGATATGCAATCGGTTATTATATAGAGCAGCGTATACAAGGATTAAATACTTTTCTATTTGAAGTAGAGCGAGGGAATTTTCCGAGCGATGTTTCGTTTACTGCAGATGATGAATTTCATGAAGTGGAACGAAAAGTAATCGTTCTGGCTCGTCGATTAGAGGAGCAAGCTGGACTCTTTCAAAAAGTAACGAATGAACGAGCTCATTGGAATGAAGAGATGAGACAAGAAGCGATTTCTCAAGAAAGGCATCGTTTAGCAAGGGAGTTGCATGATTCAGTAAGTCAGCAGCTTTTCGCAATGTCGATGATGATGTCAGCGATTAATGAACAAATAACTGAATTTCCAGATGTGACAAAAAAACAATTGCAACTTGTTGAAAATATGGTTGTAAATGCTCAATCAGAAATGAGAGCATTGCTCCTTCATTTACGTCCTGTACAATTGGAAGGTAAGAAACTGACAGAAGGTATAGAGGAATTATTAACGGAATTATCACGAAAACAACATATGAAAATTGAATGGCTTATTGAGCCAATAGAATTAAAAAAAGGTGTAGAAGATCATTTATTCCGTATTGTGCAAGAAGCGCTATCAAACACGTTGCGACACGCGAAGGCAAAGAAAACAGAAGTGCGCCTTCGAAAAATTGATCAATATGCGATTTTAAAAATCATTGATGACGGCGTTGGGTTTGAAGTAGGGGTTAATAAGGCTGGTTCATATGGCCTAAGATCGATGCAAGAGCGTGTTCATGAAATTGGTGGGACACTTAAGGTACTTAGTTTCCCGGCCAAAGGTACACAAATAGAAGTAAAAGTACCGATTATGATTGAGAGAGGGGGAGAAGTATGATAAAAGTATTGCTTGTCGATGATCATGAAATGGTTCGTATGGGTGTATCGGCATATTTATCGACACAGCCAGATATTGAAGTAGTAGGGGAAGCTGAGAATGGAAGAAAAGGATCAGAATTAGCATTGCAATTAAGGCCGGATATTATTTTAATGGACCTTGTTATGGATGAGATGGATGGTGTCGAAGCAACACGTGCTATTATTCAAGAATGGCCAGAAGCAAAAATTGTAGTTGTAACAAGCTTTTTAGATGACGAAAAATTGTATCCTGTTATTGAGGCTGGGGCGACCAGTTACTTATTAAAAACATCAAGAGCAAGTGATATTGCTGATGCTGTACGAGCTACTTATGATGGAGAAACAGTATTAGAGCCGAAAGTTACCGGGAAAATGATGTCCCGTATGCGTCAAAAGAAAGAGCAACCTTTGCATGATGATTTAACGGAAAGAGAGTTTGAGATTTTGTTATTAATCGCAGAGGGAAAAAGTAATCAAGAGATTGCGGACGAGTTATTTATTGCACTGAAAACGGTAAAGACACATGTGAGTAATATATTAAATAAATTGAATGTAAGTGACCGTACTCAGGCGGTTATTTATGCATTTAGGCATCAATTAACGAAGTGATAAAGTGAAACTTTAATTGGCGGGGAATTCCTCGCTGATTATTGGCTCGATACAATATAGATTTGGCGTTAAAACTATTGAATGTTTTTATTGACGATAAATAATGTAAGCGTTATCGTTGAGGTGTTAACAGTACATATAAAGGGGAGAATGTATATGTTAGTTCAAACTATATTCGGAATGGATAAGTCTAAAAAATTAGGGGATTATGTGAACGCATTACAAGCGCTTTGTGAACAATATAATGTTGAAACAGATAAAATTGCGATTATTGAGGCTACAGAGGAATACTATTTATTTTTAGTAAAGCAAGAAGAGCACTATGATGTTGTCAAGGTAGAAACAGTTGATACGAATATTGAATATTATACGAAGGCTTATAAAATAAGCAGTTTTAATCATACTGCGTATCAAATGTAAAAAAACTCCCTTTTGGGAGTTTTTTTTAGGAGGCTTTTACTTCGTGAGATTCGGTTACTAATGGAACTTTTTTCGTACCGCTTAACTTAGCCATTGCAAGACCAATAAGAGCTCCTACTAATGCTGGTATTAGCCAGCCGATTCCTTCATTATATAAAGGGATAAATTCAAAATATGGTGTGATAAATGAAACTGAAATACCACCTTGTTTTAATCCATCAAATACGCTCACTACAGCTGCTCCAATTAAAGCACCTACATAAACAGAGCGATATCCACCGAAGTATTTATGAAGTAATGATAGTAGTACGAGTACAATCGCAATTGGATACACAACAAGTAGAATTGGAACAGAGATTGCGATAATTTTCGTTAAACCTAAGTTGGCAACTAGTAATCCTAATGCGCAAATGATACTCGCGAACGTTTTGTATGAAAATGTAGTCAATAATGTTGAAAAATATTGGCTGCACGCAGATACGAGTCCAACGCATGTCGTTAAACAAGCGAGTGTAACGATAAGAGATAATAGGAGCAAACCGTATGGACCGAATAATTGTTGTACGATAACAGTAAGTAGCTGTCCGCCATTTTTTGCATATCCGAGCGAGACGCTAGTTGCCCCAAGCCAGCCGAGTGCACCGTATACAAGTACGAGCCCTGTAGCGGCAATAAGCCCTGCTTTTGCTGTGGCGATGGCAATGGACTTACGATCATTCACACCTTTAGAGCGAATTGCATTTACAACGATAATTCCGAATGCAAGTGCTGAAATAGTGTCCATTGTTAAGTAGCCTTCCATAAAGCCTTTGAAGATTGGAGAAGTTTGATACTCTTGCATTGCTGGTCCTGATTGCCCAAGTGGTGTAAATACACTTTTAACAAACAATAAGAAAATAGAGAGTAATAAAATAGGTGTTAATACATTTCCAATACGATCAACAAGTTTAGATGGATTCAAACTCAGCCAAAATACGATAGTAAAGAAGATGATTGTATATACAAATAGCACTAGGCTGCTAGAGCGGATTGTTTCTGGTAAGAAAGAACTAACCCCCATTTCATAAGCGACATTTGCAACACGTGGGATGCCCATAGATGGACCGATAGCAATGTA
The DNA here is from genome assembly GCF_009183805.1 of Bacillus sp. B2-WWTP-C-10-Post-4. Taxonomy (NCBI): domain Bacteria; kingdom Bacillati; phylum Bacillota; class Bacilli; order Caryophanales; family Bacillaceae; genus Bacillus; species Bacillus sp. B2-WWTP-C-10-Post-4. Next base: position 43,120 of record NZ_WEII01000018.1, read on the forward strand.
TACAATTACTGTAAAGAAAATTCCGAATAATGGATGAACATGACTTGCAAGTTGCTGCATTCCATTTCCAGATAGAGAAATTGCGATAACAGTTAGTAGTGGTAAGCCAACTCCTGTTAGTAAAAATCCAATCATTGCTGGCCAAAAGTTTTCACCTGCATTTTGGCCAAGCATGGGAGGGAAAATTAAATTACCTGCCCCAAAAAATAAAGAAAATAGCATAAGACCCGTGAAAAAAATATGTTTTTTTGATACAGTGTTCATTGTTTTTCCTCCTTTTTTATTCATTTGTAAGAACACAAAAAACTCGTCCCTAAAGAAAGGGACGAGTTATATTTACCCGCGATACCACCCTAATTTACACATGTAGAAATAAATCTATATGTATACGGCTTTGCAACGTACAACATGATACGTGTTCCTTGTAACGGGGGACGGCCGGTAAGAACTTACTGTAACATTCGGTTCTACTTCTCGGAGATGATTTTCGGTTACGCGCTGAACGTTGGCTTTCAGCAAATCGCCAACTCTCTGGGGAACAGTTCTATAACGTACTCGTTCTCGTCAATGAATTTTTATTCAAGTATTCTGACAGTATTGTTGCATGTTTTTTTTAGAAAGTCAATATGTTTTTTGAAAGATATATTTATATACGGAAATATCGAAAGTGATATTCGTTGTTGTAAAGGAAATGATGAATTGTAAAATGGTAGTGAAAATTTGCGGAGAATTGTAAATTTTATAGAGAAAATTGATATTTATAGGAGTGAAGAAGGGATTGTTTGAATTTATAGAGAATAATACAACAATCCACTTGCTGGAAAGAACAAACCAAAAGAGGTGACTGAAATGCTTGCGATGGGAGTATTATTTGGCATTATTGCTATAATTGGTTTTATGTGGTTATATTATTCGCGTTCGTTTAAACAAGCAGAAGTTTTACTCTTTCAAAAAGGTAGTTTGTTGACAAATCAGTCTAGATATTTAGTATGTCCGAAGTGTGGAAGTGCACAGGCCAGAAGTGGAGGATATCAAGAGTGTTGCAAAATTAGATTATGAAAGAAAGGAAGCCTCACATTATTTTGTGAGGCTTCCTTCCTTACAACTTCATGGCGCTCCAAATTGTCCATCGATCTCTTTCAATAATAGGAGAGACGTTTTGTAATGCGGTCTGTATATGTTGTAGAAGTTGAGAAAGTTCATCATCTGTTAACTCATATAGAATAGATCGACCTGTTCGAGGAGATAAATCTTGCAATAATGCTTCTACAGAATCATGTATTTTTCGTATTTCCCATTGTGTTTGTGCGGGAAGTACATGAAGAGAATGTTTTTGTAATTCTGTCTGTATAGTGTTGGTTTTTGGACGTCTTTTTGACTCTATTTCAATAAGTTTTGGAAATAGAGAGAAAAAATATCCGCGAATGTGTTCGGGACTTCCTGGAATTGTACAATCTTCAATTGTTCGATCTTGTAAAATAAGTAAACCGTTTTTATTTAATATACGAGAAGCTTCACGTAAAAATGTAGGAATGTCTTGTAAATGATGAATAACTGCACGCGAAATAACTATGTCGAATGTTTCATTAGGGTATGGGATATTATGTGCATCACCGTGGATGAATGAAATGTTTGAAAAGTTGTTACAATTTTCTTTTGCAGCTTGTAATATTTCTTTTGAAAAATCAAGTCCCACAACATTTTTGGCTCCCATAAGAGCGAGTTCTTTCGTATAAATCCCACCACCACAGCCGATATCAATTATTTGCTTGTTTTGTATTTCTGTAATGTTTTTTACCATTTCAGCCCAAGAAATATGAGCGTTTCTTGTTGCATATGTGTACTTATTATTTTCATCATGAAAATTAATGGACATGATAAAGACCTCCTTTCAATGATTAGTATAGCGTATTTAATAGGATGTCACGTTTTTGTTTTGTGTATGAAGATTATAAGGATTTCTTATCGTAAGAGGAGGATTAATTTGAAAGGGAAATATGTATTGGTGTTGTTGTTTGTTATGTTACTAGCAGCTTGTGGTCAAGTTGAGCCGAAAAAAGAAACAAAAAAAGTAGAAGAGACGGTGAATGAAGTGAAAGAAACAATAGGGGTAACCGTTATACAAAAAAAACATAAAGAGAAAAAGTTGCAGGAATCAGAAGCGAAGTTAGTAATAGACATTTTGAATAAAGCTGAGAAACAAGAAATAACAGGAAGCTTCGGTGAACCTGAATATGAAATACAAATTAGTAGAGATGGGAAAAAAGAAACTTATTATGCATGGTTAAGGGGAGAAGATAGACGAGGATGGGTGCAATATAAGAAAGCTATGTATATGTTGAATGAAAAAGATACGGAAAAGCTTTTGGATATATTTCCAAATGTCTCAGAACAAAAAGAAGATGAGATGCAGGTAAGCCCTTTAACGGAAGTAACAAAAAAAGATTTGCAGATTACCGCGTTTCATATTAAAACAGGCGATCAAAACGTGAATTATACGGTACGGTATACGATTTCACAATCACTATACAATAAGTTAGTGAAGGAGCAAGAATATTATTTGCAACTCAATTTTCCAGAAAAAGTTCAAAAATTAATTGGAGCAAAAGAGAGTGAAATGATTTTAGGTGAAAAAGTAAAGGAAGGGTATAAGCAATATGAATTACATGCTACTGTTCCGATAAAAAGCGCTTCAGAATCACAATTAAAATCATTAGAAACATATTACGAAAATTATGATTTGAAAATATTAAACAGTGAAAAAGAAAAAATAGGTGTGTTTCAAAATATAATTCAGATTGTTAAAGATTATGGTGAAAAAATGAATTTTCAAAGATAAAGTGAGACTTTAATTAGCCCTTACGGATTGAAATGAATGTAAACTCGTCAAATCTATATGACCTTTCCTAGGAAATGATAATAGAGAGGGGAAAGCACCCCTCTCTATTACTTTGCTTTTGTAGATGGCTCATTCATTGATTTTCGTGTAATAAGAAAAGAAATCATAAGAGCGGAAAGGATGACAAGGGCAATAAATACGTGATTGGGCAACAAATCTAATAATAGTACGTAACTAACGGTATAAAAAATAAGAGTTGAAGCTAAAAACGATAGAGCACCTATTATAAGAGATTGTAAATTCATTTGTGTACACCTCCTTTTATTTATATTTTTGGCTGAAAATGGATTATATAAACATTATTTCTAACAATAGAAAAAAATATGTCATAATAGAGAAAAGAACAAGCTTTGATGAATGATATGATTCATTAATGAGAGATAAAGGAGAGGAATATGAAAAATAATAAAAAAGGATTATGGGGAATTATTGTTGCGATAGGTCTATTTTTACTGTCTAAGTTAAAGTGGGTATTTGCAATTTTTAAATTAGCAAAGTTTTCAACGGTATTTAGTATGTTTCTATCGCTTGGCGCATACGCAGTTCTATATGGTTGGAAATTTGGAGTGGCGCTCATTTATTTGTTGTTTGTTCATGAAATGGGCCATTTATGGGCTGCGAAAAGAAAGGGGATCCCAACATCGCCAGCAATCTTTATTCCATTTATGGGGGCCCTTATTGGAATGAAAGAGATGCCGAAAAATGCGAAAGATGAAGCTTACATTGCCTATATGGGTCCGTTTTTCGGACTTCTGTCATTTTTACCAGCGATACCGCTTTATATAATGACGAAAGAGCCATTTTGGGCGCTTGTTATTTTGCTTGGAAGTATGATTAATTTCTTTAATTTAATTCCCGTTTCGCCGCTAGATGGTGGGCGAATTATTTCAGTTGTCAGTACTAAAATTTGGGGAGCAGGCCTTATTTTATTACTTGGCTATTCAATTTACTTTAAAAGTATTTTGGGAGGATTTATTGTTATTATCGGTTGTATGGAGTTATATAGAGTAATAAAGAGAGATGAGCCGATTAAGGAATTAGGGCATAAAATTGATGGGATGAAAGAATATGTTACTAGGCTTGAAGAGGAATTAAAAGAAACGGGTGCTGTACATCGGACTATATACGTGATGCATCATGAGATGAATGCATTAAGACAAAGAGAACGGGAAAAAGAGTTACAAATAGGTGAACTTCAAAAAATGGAAGTGTTAGAGTATCTTTTACCGAAGTTCGAACCGTTAGATTATGTTCCATATGAAGATGAAAAAGATGAGTATACAATTCACATAAGGGAAGCATTTGAAGCGTCAGAAAGAAAATTAAATGAATGGAAAACAGAAAAGGAACAACAAGAAAACTATTATAAAGTGGATGCGAAAACGAAATGGACAGTATTTGCTTGTTATATCGGATTAATGGCTATACTCGGTTACACAGCTTATGAAGGATATATTGTTTTACAAGAACATTTGCCAACGAGAAATGTATAGAAAAATATTGTCGAAATGATAGGAAGAATTTATACAGGAATTATATTTCTACGAGAGAAAGTTACAAGTATAGTCATACATTGTAATATTTTTAGTAGAGAAGGAGTTCTGTATATGAAGAAATTGTTAAGTGTATTCGGGATTATTATCGTGATGATCATTGCAAGCTATAGTCTTATGAAAGTGCTGTTACATTATGCGAATAAGCCTGCTGAGGTAAATACAATAGCTCAAATAGAAGATGTGCAAGAAGAGACAAAAGTGCTAAATTTTATTCGAATGACACATGAAAGCTATAATAATTTCTTAAATTACGGTAAAGCAGAGAATTATACAGACGGGGATTGGAATCAATTTAAGCAATGGTTTCAACAGCAAGAACAATCTTTAAAAAATATACACATGGAAATAAAGAATGAAAAAATAAAACGCGATGTAAATAGAAGCTATGAAATTGTAAAAAAAGGTGTGGAACTTCAAAATATTGAGTATGTAGTGTATGCCCACCGTGTATATCATGACTTGGATATTATCGTAAATAAATATAGAGGTGAAACGAATATCTGGGGATATACGGAGTTTGGCGATGGGAAAGATATAAAAGTAATTGAACAAGCTATACAAACAAAATAATAAGCTAGCTAGAATTCTAGTTAGCTTATTTTCTTTTGTAAATACAATGTTCATATATTATTCACAAAAACACCGTGTTAATAGTGATTAAAATCACAATCTGCATTATAAGATTCAGTTAAACTAAAAACAGTTAAGGAAATAGAGGAGTGGGATACAATGTTAAGTGCAAAAACAATTGAAATCGTAAAGTCAACAGTACCATTATTACAAGAAAAAGGCGTTGAAATTACAACGAGATTTTACGAAATTTTATTTTCGGAACATCCGGAGTTATTGAATATTTTCAACCATACAAATCAGAAAAAGGGAAGACAACAACAAGCGTTAGCGAATGCTGTTTATGCAGCTGCAACGTACATTGATAATTTAGAAGCTATTATTCCAGTTGTAAAACAAATTGGTCATAAGCATAGAAGTTTAGGTATTAAAGCAGAGCATTACCCGATTGTAGGTACATGTTTACTACGTGCCATTAAAGAGGTCGCAGGTGCACCTGATGAAGTTTTAAATGCATGGGGAGAAGCATATGGTGTCATTGCTGATGCATTCATTAGCATTGAAGCAGAGATGTATGAAGAAGCTGCACATAAAGAAGGTGGATGGAAAGACTTCCGCAACTTTGTGATTGTTAAAAAAGTGAAGGAAAGCGATGTTATTACGTCATTTTATTTGAAACCTGAAGATGGAGGGAAAGTTTCTTCATTCATCCCAGGTCAATATGTAACGGTTCAAATCAATATTGAAGGTGAGACATATACACATAATCGTCAATATAGTTTATCCGATGCTCCTGGGAAAGAATATTATCGTATTAGTGTAAAAAAAGAAAAAGGTGTAGATACACCAGACGGTAAAGTGTCTAATTACTTACATGAACATGTAAAAGAAGGAGATGTTTTACCAGTAAGTGCACCAGCGGGAGATTTCGTGTTAAATATGGATTCAACATTACCAGTTGTACTAATTAGTGGTGGAGTAGGGATTACACCGATGATGAGTATGTTAAATACGTTAATTGAGCAAGATTCAAAACGTAATGTATATTTTGTTCATGCAGCAATAAATAGTAATACACATGCAATGAAAGAAGACGTTAAGGCAGTAGAAAATGAATATGAACAAGTTAAAGCATATACTTGTTATTCTGCACCGACTGAAAAAGATTTAGAAATGAAGAACTTTGATAAAGAAGGTTTCATTGAAAGTGAATGGTTAAAAACTATTATTCCGACAACTGAAGCAGAGTTTTATTTCTGTGGTCCAGTAGCATTTATGAAGCATATAAATGCTGCACTAACTGATTTAGGTGTGAAACAAGAGCATATTCATTATGAATTTTTCGGCCCAGCAACAAGCTTACAATAAGCAAAAAAACGAGGTATTTATTTTACCTCGTTTTTTATTTGTTCTCGTAATAAACGGTTTACTGTTTCACGACGTATACCTATCAGTTGACCAATTTCGGTTTGTGTTAATATTTCATATATAGGAATGTCACCTAAATATAGGGTGAACCATTCTTGTAAACGATGAAGACGTTCTTTCGGAGAGACGGTTGTCAATTGATCAATTCGTTGTTGCATCATTCTTAATTTAGATTGCAATTGCATAGCGATGTTAGCATACGATTCGGGATTTGCTTGAAGTCTCTCGTACCATTCACTACTAGTGATCGGTTCCACTTCTGTTTTTATTAAAGCGATAGCTGTACCGTGATATTCTTTCGGTGAAATTAAAGAATGATGAGGTATCGTTTCACCTGGAACAATAATGTTGAATAAAAATGGTGTTCCGTCTTCTTCTAGCCGAACTACTTTTAATAAGCCTGTTTTTATAAAGTATAAAGGACCGTCCTCGCCTTGACGGAATAGTACATCTCCTTTGTGTAGAATCAATGTTAGCCCCCCATTAATATGTTTCTATTTCTTCTATTTTAGCGTATATGTATATAGACAATATGCTATTTCAACAGCAATTTCATTGACGAAATGTATGCTATTACAGTAGTATACTATTTAGTGTGTAATAGTACTAGCAATGAATACGCTGTAGGGGGTTTAGTATATTGTTAGATGCGATGAGAATGACGGATATGAGAATTCCGGCGAATGCTATCATTCATGTAGAAGAGATGAAAGGTGGAGTCGTTTTATCCGTTGAAGTAGACGGCCAAATTATTTATACGATGGCTTATGATGAAGAAACAGATAGCTATGCTGAATTATATGATCGAAACGATAAGAGGGCGTGCCAAGTACATGAAGACTTCATGGGGTGGTCACTTCTTCATTAAAAAAGATGTCAATATGACATCTTTTTTTATTAAATCGATAGAATATACAAAGAAATGAAATATAAGGATAAAATTTGTAATAATTGATTTTGCATTGTTAGCACTCTGTAACTGCAAGTGAACTATTTTTTCGCTATCATAAAGATAACAGTCGCAGTTATAGGAGTGGTCAACTTGAAGAAAGTACATATTTCAAATTATATGTTATTATGTGTTTGTTTAATTTTATTTGTTCTCCTCGGAGGATTTTTATATTCATGTGTATAAGAAAAACGCATTCTAAAAAGAATACGTTATAAAAGGGAAATAATGATTAATCTAGTTCCAAGAATAATCAACGTAATACGTAATAAATTAATTACGGCGTTACCACTTAGTTTTGTATTAATGTAAGCCCCGATTTTTCCGCCAATCCATGCACCCGGAATCAGGATTAATGCATAAATCCAGCTGACATTTCCAAGTGAGATGTGAGTTGCAGAACTTACAATTGCTGATAGAAATACGATGAACATTGAAGTTGCTACTGCAATATGTGCTGGGAATGCAAAAAGAAGCATCATTGCTGGAACAAGTAAGGCACCGCCACCAATTCCAAATAATCCAGATATAAACCCAACTATAAAGGCGATAAAGATAGCAAGAAACGGTGGGAATTGGTAGTGTACAGTATTTCCATCATTATCTGTAAAAGAACGCTTAATTACAGACGTATTTGAGAGGGAAAGAGGTTTTAATTTGTCTCGAAGCATAAGTAGAATTGAGACGAATATAAGGAAAATCCCAAAGTATAAAGAAAATGTGTCTTGGTTTAAAAATTTATTTGCCCATGATCCGATAATACCACCAGGGCCGCTTCCGATAAATAAAATAAGTCCACTTTTATAATCTACTCGCTTATGCTTCATGTAAGTAAGGGTGGAAGATAGTCCTGTGAAAACGACTGTTACCATGGAAGTCCCTACTGCAAGTTGTGGTGATAAACTGTGTAATCCAATTAATAACGGAACAATAATAATTCCGCCTCCAAGCCCAACTAGGCTGCCGACTGTTCCGGCGATTAGTCCGATGAAAAGTAACATGATGTATTCCAAAATTGCCAACTCCTCTAAATAACTTATCCACCAATTATTATACACGCTTTTTAATGAGAAATAGGCTTGTTCACAAAAAAGTCGTCTTCCTAGAAAAATAAGGAAGACGACTTTTGATTAGAAAACAAAATGTAATAGGTAGTAAAACAGAGCAGCTAAAGAAGCTGAAATAGGAAGTGTAATAACCCATGTAATTAACATACGTTTTGCAGTTCCCCATTTTACCCCTTTCACACGGTGAGAAGCACCAACCCCTAAAATAGAAGAAGAGATAACGTGCGTCGTACTAACCGGTAAGTGAATGAATGTTGCACCGAAAATAACAAGTGATGATGATAAATCGGCAGCTACACCATTTACAGGACGAATTTTCATAATTTGTCCACCGACAGTTTTAATAATTTTCCATCCGCCGACAGAAGTACCAAGCCCCATTGCGATAGCACAAGATAATTGTACCCAGAACGGGATATCGCTAGAAGTATGATAGTTATTAGCCATAAGTGCCATCGTAATGATTCCCATTGCTTTTTGTGCATCATTCGTACCGTGTGTGTAGGCTTGTAATGCTGCAGTGAAAATCTGGAATATACGGAAGTTCTTATTCGTTTTTGTTAAGTTAAAGTTTTTAAATACTACTTTAAAAATACTGTATACGGTATAACCAATAACGAAAGCGATAATCGGTGAAATGATTAAAGCTTCAATAATTTTAATAAATCCTTTAAGATTTAGCGAGCTAATCCCAGCGGCCGCAATTGCTGCACCTGCGATTGAGCCGATAATTGCATGCGAAGAACTACTTGGAATACCGTAGTACCAAGTAATTAAGTTCCAAGCTATCGCCGCAAGCAAAGCAGCTAAAATTACAAGAGAACCATTTTGTAAGGCGAATGGATCAACGATATCTTTTGTAATCGTTTTTGCTACACCTGTAAATGTCATTGCGCCCAAAAAGTTCATAATAGCCGCCATAATAATGGCATGTCTAGGCTTTAGAGCTTTCGTTGAAACAGCCGTTGCAATAGCGTTTGCTGTATCGTGAAATCCATTGATAAAGTCAAAAGCTAAAGCGCAAATGACTACTAAAACGGTCAGTATCAAGAGTGTATCCATGATCAAACTCCTTACGCGTTCTTCATAATAATTGTTTCTAATACGTTTGCAACGCTTTGACAGCTATCAGCTACTTCTTCAAGCTCTTCGTAAATCTCTTTAAATTGAATAATCTTAATCGGATCTTTTTCACGAGAGAATAAGTTCTTAATCGCATGACGGCGAATATCATCACACTGTGATTCATAATCCTTAATCTTAATCGCATTTGTACGAATGTCGACTAATTTTTTGTTAGACATTAATTCAACAGAGTTTGCAATCTCAATCGCACATTGATTAATTGCTTCTACGAATTTAATCATGTATTCATCAGCTTCTGTAATAGAATACATTTCGAACAGACCAGCACTGTGATCTAATCCGTCTAATACATCATCCATACTCATTGCAAGTTGTAGGATGTCCTCACGCTCAATCGGAGTGATAAACGCTTTGTTTAACTCCATAATGATTTCGTGAATAAATGAGTCACCTTTTGACTCATACTCTTTCATGCGCATAGAAAACTCTTTTAAATCGCTAGCATTTTTAATTTTATACTCCACGAAAAACTGCGCGCCTTCTTTTAAATTTTCGGAAACATTCATTAACATTTCAGAAAATTTATCTTTTTTTGATTTAAAGACCATTATTGTTACCCCCACAAAAGTAATATATGTAAAATATATTGGCTAATCAATTCTAACAAAAAACTGTCGTTTTTTAAAACATTTTATCGAAAAGTTTACAAAAACTTAACATAACTCTCGTTGTTCTATTAATAATATTAATATCCAATAGTGAATATCTTACTTGTAGAATGTCCTTTTCTTGCAAAAAGTATGAATGTAAAAGAAAAGCTTTACACTATAGGAATGACTACGTTATTATAATAAATTTAAAAGGCGGTATATTCTTCCTTTTAAAAAGAAGAGTGTAAATAAATGAAGGAAGTGAACGAATGAAATTGAAGAACACTCATTTTAAAAAAATGCTTGAGTGGTTCAATAAGAGGAAGAAACTTCGTAATTCATTAATTGTATTGGGAAGTGTATTCGTTACTCTATTTATTGCTGTAAATATAATTATTTCCATTCAAGACATATCTGAACTAAAACAAGCTGTTCCACAACCGACTTTAATTTATGATGCAAATAATGAGGTCGCAACTAAATTAGCTTCTTCGAAAACAGAAGGCGTTAAAAGAAAAGATATTCCTGATATTATGGTTCAGGCAATTGTTGCAGTAGAAGATAAGGAATTTTTTAACCATCATGGTATTTATTATAGTGGAATTATAAGTGCGGTTTTTAAAAATATTACAGCAGGAGAAGTTGTAGCTGGGGGAAGTACAATTACACAGCAGCTTGCGAAGAATGTATTTCTGACACAAGATCGTACATTTTCTCGTAAAATAAAGGAATACTTTTTAACAAAAAAAATAGAACGTACTTATACAAAAGATGAAATTATTGAAATGTATATGAATCAAATTTATTTTGGGGAAGGTGCTTGGGGTATAAAAAGGGCAGCAAAATCTTATTTTGATAAAGATGTAAAAGATTTAACAATTTCAGAAGCTGCAACGATTGCAGGCTTAATTAAAGCACCATCTGCATATTCACCTTATAAAAACTTTAACAAGTCAATTGAAAGACGTAATGTCGTATTAAGCTTAATGAAAGAGCAAGGGTATATTTCTGACGAACAGTATAATAAAGAAAAAGAGAGCGGTCTTGTATTAAAACGTGGTGTGGATGATAAATACAAGGGAAAATATTCTCAATATGTAGACTATATTGTTAGAGAAGCAATGGACAAGTACGAATTGACACAAAATGAAATTTTAGCGGGTGGTTATCGTATTTATACAGAGCTTGACCCGAAAAAACAACAGGCTGTAGAAGACGTTGTGAATAATGATAGTTATTTCAAAGATAATGGCTCAGACCAACTGATGCAAACGGGTGTAGTTCTTATGAATCCAAAAACAGGTGGTGTACCAGCTTTAGTTGGAGGGAGAGGACCGTATCAGTTTTTACAGTTTAATCATGCAACCCAATTAAAAAGACAACCTGGCTCAACGTTAAAGCCTTTAGCTGTATATGTACCCGCGTTAGAGCAAGGGTATGAAGTATACGATATATTGAAAGATGAACCATTTAATATTAAAGAATATAAACCACAAAATAGCGATCATACTTTTCACGGTGATGTGACAATGTATGAAGCTGTGGCAAAGTCGTACAATGTTTCGGCTGTTTGGCTATTGGAACAGATTGGATTAGATAAAGGATTGAAATCTTTAGAGCGATTTGGTATTCCATTAGTGCCAGAAGATCGTACGTATCCAATCGCTTTAGGCGGTATGCATGTAGGAACATCCCCATTTGTAATGGCTCAAGCGTATAGTACATTTGCAAATGATGGTGTTCAAGTGGAAGCTCATGCGATTAGAGAGATACAAAATGCGGAAGGTGAAACGATTGGAAAGTGGTATAAGAAAGAGACACGAGTGACAAGCGAGAAAATTTCTCAAAAGATGACATATTTATTAAAAGGCGTTGTCGAAAAGGGAACGGGCGAAAAGGCGAAAGTTAATAATGTTGATACGGCCGGTAAGACAGGAACTACTCAAATTGTAAATGGCCCAAGCACCGGCGCAAAGGATTCATGGTTTGTTGGATACACACCAGATTTGGTAGGTGCGATTTGGGTAGGATATGATAAAACAGATAGCGATCATTATGTTCCGGGTGGTAGTCAAATTACGACGACAATGTTCCGGGATATTATGAAAAAAGCGAACGCAAATCCAGCTCAAAAAGCATTTCAGTTATCGCTCATATCTGAGGCTGATTATAAAAAACAATTGACTACAATAGAAGAAGAAAAACGAAGAAAAGAAGAAGAGAAGAGAAGGAAAGAAGAGGAACAACAAAGAAAAAAAGAGCAACAAGAGTGGCTTGATAAAGTGAAAGAATGGATTCCTTCATTTTGGTAAAAGAAAGAGGCGAATAAAAAAATTCGCCTCTTTCTTTGTATGAAAACAAAATAAAATTTTAATCGGTAGAGATTTTTGTCTATCTTAATTAGCTATTAATCTATATCCGTTGAGATACATGATATTACTCATTAAGTACAATATTCGTACTGCCAAAGGATTCGGAATCGTATGTGACGATTATTTTGCCTTTACTAATAGGTTCGTAAGGCAATTCTTCTTCGTAATTACCATTATTTTCATTGTGGATAGAAAGTGTAATTTCATCGATTTTTTTATTTGTATACTGATCTTTAATCGTTTCAGCGATTTGGAGTAACGCCTCGGAACTAGAAGCTTTCGTAATAAGCATTCCTTTTATAACTTTTTTTTCATTATTTGTTGCATTGGAATAAGGGATGTTGCTTTGTTTTGTATACAAAAGTTTGTATGGAACAGTTTTTCTCTCTGCTTTTGATATAGTGGAATATTTTAGAGTTAAAAAAAATCCTACACATAAAATAATGCATACCATAAGAGCAAACCAAATGCGTATTAGTGACATAACTCTCATTTTCATCCCTCTTTCATATCTTTGACTTCATTATTTATCATACAAAAAGAGGATTAAGATAGAGTAAATTTGAGGTAAAGAAACGTAAAGAAGGAGCACTTATCCTCCCAAACAAGTGCTCCTTTTTATTAAAAGAGAGATTTAATAGACAATCAAAATCACATCTATTACTTATAAATGTGCTTAGTCCTCCCAAAATATTTTCGGAAATTGTGGTTAGTAAATTCGGAAGGCAGATAGTGTCGCAGTTGTATCGCCCGCAGGTCCTTGAGCGCCTTGAGGCCCTTGAGCACCAGTAGTCCCCGTAGTTCCTCCGCCTAGGCAATCAGATCCATATTGAACTAGAATAGCTTGACCAAGAGCTTGAAGAAGTCTAACAAATTCTGTAAGTTCGGACTTAGGGATGTTAATATGGCTATATGCTCTTACTTCGCAACAATCATTACCATAAAATACTTTTCCTTTATTTTTATTGTTCATCTTTTCATTCTTTTCTTTCATAGAATCATTAGTCATTACTATATATTAAAATGAAATTTATACTAAATTCGTGATGGACAAACTACCATTTCTAAAAAAATAAGAAATTGGCCCACCTAGAAAGAAATAAGTAAGATATAGAGAAAGGTTTATATAATGTAAAGAAGAAAAGTGCAACATAAAAAACTACATGCTAATTGTTGGGAGTGTTTAACAATTGGCATGTAGTTCGTGGATTAGTCCTTTATTTACATTGATTTAATTTTTCAAGGGTTGTTTTAGGTAAGATTGGAATTGAAATAGTGAAAGTTGTACCATCTTCATTACTAGTCATTTTTAATGTGCCGTTATGATTTTGGATGATTTTTTTGGTTACTGACAAGCCTAGTCCTGTTCCCGAATCCTTCGTTGAGAAGAATGGATCAAAGATATATTCTTGAATAGCTGGAGGAATACCAATTCCATTATCTGTGAAAGTAATCCGAACGAAGTTATTAAGGCGATAACTAGTAATTTGAATAGAAAGAGGTTTGTCGCCTTGAGCATCGACGGCATTTTGAAATAGATTTAAAAACACTTGAACAAGTTCATGTCGATCAATATTGACTAAAATATCATCTAATTCATTAGAGAAGTTATAATCAATTGAAATATTATGCAAGGAAACTTCACTAGCTAGTAACTGTTGAATATAGTCACGTAAAAATGTATTGATGGGAAACGGTTCTCTTGTAAATTCCCGTGTTTTTGAAATGGCTAAAAATTTTGTAATAATATTATTTGCACGATCTAATTCAGGGATAAGCAAGTTTTTAAATAACTCTTTATTTGATGGAGAAACGCTTTCTTGTAAAAATTGTAAGTATCCTCGTACTGTTGTAAGAGGATTTCGTACTTCGTGTGCAATTCCAGCTGCGATTCGCCCTGCTAACGAAAACTTCTCTGCATCACGTTCTGTATTTAAATAATGAAAGACACTAATAACTCTAAAAATCTCCCCGTTATAATCGCGAATAATTCGGTTATTTATAATGCCATAGTTTTTGTCTAAAACTTCTTCATTATATATTTCTGTTCCCGTTTTTAATGTTTCAATCGCTTTAATTTTTTCTTCCGGCAAGTTTAGTAATTGTTGAATCGGTTTTCCGATAATATCATTTCGTATTATACCGAAATCATCTGCAGCAACTTGATTACATAAAGTAATATTCCCTTTACTATCGATAAAGGTTACATGATGTGAAAAGGCATCAAAAATATGTACAAAGTGTTTTTCAAGTTGTTCAAATAAAAATAATGAATCACAAGTAAGTTGAAAATGAGCCTCTTTATTCTCTTTTGGTATTTCTTGAATGGAATGAGTCGTTCTAGTTTTCTTTATTTGTAAACCAATATGTGGATTTTTGTATGTGAAATGATGTGGTAATTGATTCACAAGTTCTTCATAAAAACGTACTTTATTTTTTAGTTCTTCAATTCGTTTTTCATGAGATACAGTAGCATCGTTTGGAAGCATAAATAAATAACCCCTCATTTTAAAAATTCTTCCATATAGTATATCATATTTTTATAAGGATACCCTTAAAGAAAAGGCTACATGATGCAAAGTGAATAGAAGATGAAGTTAAAAAGGGAGGGGTATATGTGCTGTTTATTGGAGTGACAGGATGGGGAGATCATGATTCTTTATACATAAATCCCTATGAAAATAGAAATAAATTACGAACATACAGCGAGTATTTTCCTATTGTGGAAGTGGATAGTTCATTTTACGCGATGCAACCTGCACGAAATTATATAAAATGGGCAATGGAAACGCCGAAAGATTTTTCTTTTATCGTAAAAGCGTATCAAGGAATGACAGGACATATGAAAGGTGAAATTCCTTTTTCTACGTTCGATGAGATGTTTGATGTGTATAAACAGTCTATTCTTCCTTTAATAGAAGCTGATAAATTAAAAACAATTTTATTTCAATATCCACCATGGTTTGATTGCAAAAAGAAAAATGTAGATTTTCTTCGATATACGAAAGAAAAAATGGAAGGTTTACCATGTGCAATAGAATTTCGAAATCAAACATGGTTTTATCCAGAAATGAGAGATAAGACGTTACAGTTTCTAGAACAGGAGAAATGGATTCATACAATTTGTGATGAACCACAGGCTGGGATAGGTTCTGTGCCACTCGTGTTAGAGGTTACGAATTCAGACATGGCATTAATACGTTTTCACGGTCGAAATGTTCATGGTTGGCTTGATAAAGGGGAAAATTGGAGAGCGGTTCGCTGTTTATATCGCTACAACAATAAAGAACTCGAAGAATGGGTTGAACGACTAGAGCAATTAAAAAAGAAAACAAAGGATATATACGTACTGTTTAACAACAATTCAGGTGGGGATGCAGCAGATAATGCGAAACAGCTTATGAAAATGATGAACATTACATATGGTGAGCCGAAGCCGGAGCAATTAAATTTTTTTGAATGATAATAAACAAGAAAGGCACTGTACAAACAGGGGGAATGTACAGTGCCTTTCTATATGAAAAAGAGGGGTAACAATGTTACTGAGCGTTTGGTTGATTCATCAATTGTTGGCTTCATAATAAATGATAATGGTTATCATTATCATTGTCAATGGTTTTTCTAAAAATATATAAAAAACTTTGTGTATTTTAAATAGAGATAAAAAAAGAACAGCGATTAATGCTGTTCTTTTCCATTGACGAATTGTTGTAAATCAAAAGGAGTTATCGCTTGGATAAATTCTTTTGAGATAAGTGTTTGAACGAGAGTGCTCTCAGAGATAGAAGCACCTGTTTTCTTTTCATAAGCTTGTTTTAATAAATCAAGTTTTTCAGCCGTTTCTTTTGGTAATTCAATTGTAAGTGTGTTCATAATTTCTCCCCCTTATTACTAGAGTACCACTACAGTATAGGAGAGACAAGAAAAGAGAATATGAAATATAAAAAAGGTTACCAAATTTTAAAATGGTAACCTTTTTTATGTATAAGAGTTATTAAGCAATACCGATATACTTTAAAGTTTTTGATGGAGTACTGTGATCAAAGAAGTGTTGTAAAAACGCAATATCAACACCTGATTTGTATGCACAATATCCCCAAGTTTTTCGAAGTGTATGTGAGCTAATCCCTTCTAATCCAACTTCTTTTGCAGCTTTGTTTAAAATGTACCATGCATGTTGTCTCGTAATAGATTTTGTTCCTTTTTGAGATTTTAACAATGGTTCATTACGTTTCCAAGTTTTACGTTCTTTCATGTAGTCTTCGATTGCGTGCTGTAAGTCTTCATTTACAGCAAACCATTTATGTTTCTTCACTTTTTCATTGTAAAATAAAATGGAATGGCGAACATTTTCATTTTCATCGATTACATCACTAACTTTTAATTGTAAGATTTCACTTACTTTTAAGCCAGAATTTACAGCTAATACGAATAATAAGCCATCACGTTTCGAAGATTGTAAAAGTATATTTTTGATAGTTTCTAATTGTTTTTCATTTTGAATAGGTTGTCCTGCTTGTTTCATTTCACGCACTCTCCTCTTTTATATGTGTAAAGGAAAGGATTAACTTGTTTCTTACTATAAAGGGAGAGTGTGAATTTCATGTGAACTCCTAGTGAAATTAAGACAAATTATTTGACTTCTTTTACTTTTTGTAAATTGAAATAGAATACAACACTGTTAGTCGTATTATACACACCATACTCGGCATGATGTAGGTCTAAAATGTTTTTTACAATAGATAATCCGAGACCGGTACCTCCAGTGTGACGGCTACGTGATGCATCTAGACGATAGAAGCGATCCCAAATTTTTTCAAGACTTTCTTCAGGGATAGGGTTTCCTGTATTCTCAATTTCGACTTTTACGGTATCTTCTGCTTCTATAATGGAGACTTGTATTTTTTCTCCCTCTGGCGTATAACGGATTGCATTACTTAGTAAGTTCACAACTACTTGCTCAATGCGACTGCGATTTGCTGTAACAAGTATAGAAGGGTCTGCATCGATGTTCACTTGTAAATGTTTTTCTTCCATGCTAAATAATAATTTTGTGTAGACTTGTTGCGTTAATTCACCGATTGAGAACGTCGTCATATCTAGTTTGTAAGTACCAGATTCCAACTTTGCTAATTCTAACATTTCAACAATCAGCCTGTTCATATTTTCTGTTTCTTCTAAAATAACATCAGTATAATACGAAGTATCCTTACTAACACCATCTTTAATTCCTTCTGCAAAACTTCTAATTACACTTAGCGGTGTTTTTAATTCGTGTGATACGCCAGAAATGAATTCTTTTCTTGTTTTTTCTAATTGACGTTCACGTTCAATATCTTGTTGTAACTTTGTATTAGCAACATTTAATCGATCGATTCGATCTTTTAAATTTACAGATAATGTATTGATACTGCCAGAAAGCCCGCCAATTTCATCGTCAGCTGTAACAGGTAATTTCTCGCTGAAATCAAAATTAGCCATTTTTTTTGTAACACGATTTATTTTAATTAATGGCTTAACAATGATTTTTGAGTAGTAGAAGGATAACAAAATAATTACGAGAAACACGATGATTAAGGCATAGACATAATAATCTTTTAAAACGAGCATCGCTTCATTAACAGGCTGCAAAGATGCTATCGCAAAAGCGTATTCTGTAATCCTTCCATTTTCTATAATCGGTTTTACAAAGATACTATTTTTTATATTTTCTCCGCCATCTAATATGAAAGTACTTAATTGGTTCGAGTTAGAAGTTCCCTCTCTAATCATATCTGCAAAATATTGAACGGCTTGTAATGTTTCAATATCATTTGCAAGACGAACCTCAGCTTTGGATGGGAGCTGTAACTTAGTTATAACACCTGTAAAGACGATTCGAGTTGTAGATTTGTATCGGCTTGCAAGTCTGTTCTTAGAAGGGTTACCATTAATTGACTGAAAATCCGAATAGAAATGTTCGTTTTGCCATTGATTATAATTCGTTCCTAATTTTTGTGGTGTGATTATATTATTCTCTTGCACGACTCCATCAACATTGATTATTACATCTTTTTTTAAACCTAAATTTTCGAATTTATTATATTCTTCTGGTGTTAAAAGATTATTGAGTGGAATGGAATACTGTTTATTATTGTTGGGATTAAATACATCGATATAGTAATTGTTATCGCTTTTAATAATACCGTTAGAGTCCAAAAACTGCATATCGGCATTTGTTTTATCATGAAATTCTTGTTTTAGTTTTCTAACCTGCTCATAACTTTTATCACTTTTATCATAATTATCTACGAATTTTTCAAAAGCAGTTTGGACTGTTTTTACTTTCTTATTAATATAAAATTTCTCTAAAAATAGAGATTGTCCTAGGAAAAAAAGTAGGAATATGATTGTAAATAAAGTGGATGTTAATAAAAATAGTTTAAAGACGATACTTCTGTTTTTCACTACGTCACCTCTTATGAGAAATACTGTAAATGATTTCTTTATCCCGCTTTAACGGGCAATAAGACTCCCACTTCAAAATTCGGCGAATACAAGGGAGTTAAGTGGGAAATCAATTGCCCGTAAAATCCGATTGGTTCAACTAATAATCAGTGGGGGATGGAAAAAACCTCCACTGATTAAAGTTTCACTTTATTATAACAAACGTTACAAGAAAGTAGAGGGGAGAAATCTGTCTCTTTATAAAGTAGTTATTTATAAAAAGTCACATAAAAAGAACTCGCCAGACGTATGACAAGTTCTTTAGTGTATTATTGTTGAATTGCTGCATCTAAAGCGATTTCAATCATTTCGTTAAATGTAGTTTGACGCTCTTCAGATGTTGTTTCTTCGCCAGTGAAGATGTGATCGCTAACTGTTAATACAGATAATGCATTTACACCGTATTTCGCTGCTAATGTGTAAAGAGCAGTTGTTTCCATTTCTACTGCTAATACACCGTAATCTCCAAGTTTTTTAACCATGTCCATGCTTTCACGATAAAACACATCTGCTGTTAAAACGTTACCGACACGAACGTGTAATCCTTTTTCAGTTCCAGCATCATAAGCTTTCTTTAAAAGGTCAAAGTTTGCAGCTGGTGCAAAATCAAATCCTGGGAATGTTAAACGGTTCATATTAGAATCAGTACAAGCCGTCATTGCGATAATAACATCACGAACTTTTACATCTTTTTGAATTGCACCGCAAGTTCCAACGCGAATTAAATTTTTAACTCCGTAGCTTTGGATTAATTCGTTTACATAAATAGAAATAGAAGGAACACCCATACCTGTACCTTGAACAGATACACGTTTTCCTTTATAAGTTCCAGTGAAACCTAACATACCACGCACATTATTATAGCAAGTAACGTCCTCTAGAAATGTTTCAGCGATATATTTTGCACGTAATGGATCACCAGGTAATAGAATAGATTCAGCGATTTCACCTTGTTTTGCTTCGATATGTACACTCATAAAAAAGTCCTCCTTATAATGTATTGATAGAAATCAATATCATTTGCATTATACACTACGAATCCTTTCAATTAAAATCTTTTTATTATTTGTAATATGTGCAAAATAGGAGGATTTCATAAATCATAATCTAGAATATATATCTTAAGAAGTTTTGTATGAATAGAGACAATAAAAATGGTAGGTGATGTTTTGAAAAATCTTGTCATCGGGCTTATTGCGTTAGTACTTATTGTGGCAGGAGGATTTTACATAAAAAAATATCAAGAAAACGAAGAGACTGTAGGAGATGTTCAGGAAGTAAAGTGGGGTGTTTCAAATGGAAAGGGAAATGAGAAAGTAGATATTGTATTTCAGTTGTTAAACAACAAGAATAATGAAATTCGTGGTGTAAATGATCAAATGCGGGCAGTGATTGTAGATGGACAGTTAAAAAACATACAACAAATTAAACCCACATTTGCAGGGAACGGGTCATATAAGTTATCTTCCAAAATAGCGAAAGACGAAGAATATACAATATTTTTATACGAAGACAAAAATAAGTCCGTAGAGTCATTCGCTAGGAAGAATTTTGGTAGAACGAAAGAGGAGAACAATAAGAAAAAAGTGAAATTTCCAATCGACAGTGTACTTACAAAAAAAATAGGAGAGTATGAAGTTTCTCTTTTATTTGGCGCATTACATCCGAATGAACCAGTTACATTAACATTTCAGTTTCAAGCGAAAAAGGGTGAAAAATTGAAATTGCATTCAGAGAGAGGAGAAGTAGAGTCACTCTATATAGTGGATGAAACGAAGGAGAATTTTTTATACGCTATGCCTGTAGATACTGATGAACAATTACAATACCGAATTACATTTCCTGCCGAGGGCACGTATAAAATGTGGGGGAATTTCTATATAAATGGTAAGAAGTATGAAAAAGAATTTATTGTACAAGTTCAAAAAAGAAAAAACAGCTAAGAATTTAGCTGTTTTTTCTTTTTCCTATTAATTTTGTTACAGAGAGCATTGTAATTGGTAAAGAATGATTCTTCCTAAATGCTAAATATTTACCGCTCCATGCTGGTTTATATTTTTCTTTAAAATGTCGTAATCCGCTGAAACTATACGTATAACGAACGTTATTAAAGATTGCAGCAGCCACTCGTTCAGACCAGAAAGACTGTGTGGATAAACCAACATTTGAAAGTGGTGCCATACCGATATTAAAGGAGTGGTATTCATTTTCTTTTGCCCACTGGAATAAGTGGATGAAAATTGCGTCCATAATGCCGCTAGGCGCATCTGGATAATATCGCATTAAATCGACAGATAATGATCCGTTTTGATATACAGGCATGAATGTTGTGAATGCAATAATTTTTCCATCCGAATCAGATAATGTTGCGATAGGAGCGCGACTAATATATTCACGATCGAAGTATCCGAGTGAAAAACCTTTCTCTTTTTTTCCACCAAGCCATGCATCTGAAACTTTTCTTAACTCTTCATATAATTCGTCGGAGAAAGGTGGCTCATGAATAGAGAATGTATAGCCTTCTCTTTCAAAACGGTTGAAAGTAGCTCGCATGCCAGCGCGTTTCTTTCCTGTTATTGTAAAGGTATTTAAATCAACAACAGCTTCTTCACCAAGCTTAAAGAAGTTATAACCAAAATCGTGGTATAAACTCATCCATTTACTTTCAATTTGATAGAATACACAAATGTATCCAAATCGATCAGCCTCAGCTAAAAACTCTTGCAATACAGTACGATAGGAGGAAGGGTCCCCAATTGGATCACCTAGTACAATAAGTCGTTTTCCAGTTATTGAGAAGAGAATGAGTGCTTTTCCATCACTACTGAAAAAGAACTGTTTATCTCCTAAAAAACCTAAATGACTAAGTACATTTCCACCATGTTCATCTAAGAAGTTTTGTAATCTTTTATCATTAGCTGGTTGCCCGGGAAATTCATTTCGATAACGATTTGCAATGAGTGAACCAATTAGTAAAAAAGTAGGAACAAAAAAGGCAGCTGCTAATGCACTTCGTTTCACTTGTGTAATATTACGAACAACAAAATCAGGTTTGAAAGCTTCTTTTGCACCTGCAAATAAAATACCTAAGTTTTTATATAAATATAACGTTACAAGTAGGAATATAAAAACTTTTACGATATCGGAAAGTGAGACTTCCATTTTCTCACGTACAAACCTTTTACGAAGCATATACAATACAGCGAGTACGATTAATAAAATAAAAGTTTCTTCAACATCAATTCCTTTTAGTGTGTTAAAAATAGCCGCTCCGATTAAAGAAACAATTGTCATATAATAAGAACGTTTTGTTCCGTAATATATCCCTCGCGAAAGAATGAGGAGGAGAATACCGAATGTTAGCGATAAGCTAAAAGAAAATTGAATAAGATGTTTTGGAGCTAGAATATGTAAGGCGTGTGCCCGATTTATACTTGTCGGTAGAATGGTTGATAAAATAACCATTAAGCCAGCAAATACTGTTAAAGCAGCAGACGCCCAAGAACCTAACTTTCCTAGAAAGTCACGCTGCAAAGTCCATATAACACCAGTTGTCTCTAATGCAGGCGCAATAAAAGGTTTATCTTCAAACTTTTTAATGGCTACTCCTGTCATTTCAAAAGCTGCAAAAATGAGACCAAGGCAGAAGGGCAAGATGTAATAGACGAGACGATATAATAACATAGCAGGGAGTAAAACACCTGTATCGATGCCGTATTGCCCAAGCCCAGTTAAGAAGACAAGATCAAATGATCCAAGGCCACCAGGAACAAGACTAACGACACCAGCTAAAGCAGCAATAACATATACGCCTAAAAACTTTTGGAATTCGATTTCAATGCCAAATAATAGTAATATGACGTACATAACAATACCAGCAGATACCCATTCGACTAATGAAACTAATGAGTATAAAACAGTTGGATTTTTCTCCTCTTCTTCTTGTTCCTCTGTTTGCGTCGCTTTTCTATTTTTTAATTTAGAAAATCCGATATATATAGGGACGAAAAGAGCGAAGAAGATAAGAACAGGCCATAGCCATGGTTTTTCATGCAAAATAAATCTCGTGTCTAATATTCCGATGAGACCAAGAAATGAAAGAATGGCTAATCCATTAATAAAGGCAGTTGTCATCCAAGCGATACTTTTAATAAGTTTTCCATTTTCTTTTATATATGGACGATAAAGCATTGTGCGTACGCCGGCTCCAACAAGACCACCAAACCCGATAAATCCATTTAAAGTATTAGCAATCCACGAGATACGGAAAATCTTTTGGACAGGGATATCAGCTTTTAAGTAACGAAGCATAACATAGTCATAAAAGAACATTGTTGATACAGCGAATGCACCAAGTGTAATTGCTAAAAAGACTCCTCCAGTTGGAATGTTTTTAATTGTATCAATCGCTTCTAAAAAAGAAATGCCCGCTAATTCTTTTTTTGCTTGAAAGAATACAATTGTTAATACAACAAATGGGAAGACAATTTTCCCGATTTGTAAGAAACGTTTCCATGAAAACGACATAAATACAACTCTCCTTGTATAAGAAAACTGAGACAATAATATTATTATGACAAACTTCA
This sequence comes from Bacillus sp. B2-WWTP-C-10-Post-4, assembly GCF_009183805.1. Taxonomy (NCBI): domain Bacteria; kingdom Bacillati; phylum Bacillota; class Bacilli; order Caryophanales; family Bacillaceae; genus Bacillus; species Bacillus sp. B2-WWTP-C-10-Post-4. The sequence goes on from NZ_WEII01000018.1 coordinate 66,769, forward strand.
AGAAAAATAAAAAGGTAAATTCCTGTATAGGCGAGCTATTTTTTATATAGGTATATTTAAAAGAATATTTTGTTTATCAGAAAATTAAGTTAGAATAAGATGAAAGAGGGGGAGGGGAGTATATGATTATAAAAGGTTACGTAGGATATGAGTTAGAAAAAGCGAAACCTAATACATCAGAAGATTTTTTTAACAGATCTGAAGTGACATATATATTAAATGGTAAAGAGAAAACTTTTTCGGTTTTATACGTTCGATATTTTGAAGAAGTTTTACAAGAAATTACTCCTTTTGAAGGAAATCCAGTGTATAAAGTAGAAGAACAAAACATATATTTGCGTGATATTGTAGCGATATGTTGTTTAGTGAAAGATAAGGAGCTTCGTGCGCAAAAACGTTTGTATTTAAATAATATGGAAGAATTTCAACAATATTTTGATGAGGGAACGGTGTCGAAAGTACAAGAAATATTGGCTGAATTACATAAAAATAAAAGAGTAGAAATAGCGTGAAATGGCAAAGGAGAGAGAAAAAATGTCTAATTTGATGGTTGAAAATC
>NZ_WEII01000190.1:0-4664 GCF_009183805.1 Bacillus sp. B2-WWTP-C-10-Post-4
ATTCATTCCCTACTTTACTTTTGTATACTTGAGATAATGTTGATTCTACAAACGCGCTCGCTGCCCCTAACAAAGCCATTACCCACATCCAAAATACAGCTCCAGGACCGCCGAAAGCAATTGCTGTCGCTACCCCTGCAATATTACCAATTCCAACTCTTCCTGATAAGGCTAAACAAAATGCCTGAAAAGATGATATTCCCGTCTCTGAACTCTTTCCTTCAAATAATAGTTTAATCATCTCTTTAAAATAACGGATTTGCAAAAAGCGTGTTGCAATCGTGAAATATACGCCTGCCCCTAATGCAAAAACAACTAAACCGATACTCCACACTTGCCCTACTAACCATTCTACTAAATTCTCCATCCAAATCCCCCTTATCATTCTTTGGAAAAGCAATTTTGTATATAAAAAAAACGGACAACTATTATCAAACTTTCTAGTTGTCCGCATCTTTCATTATTTCATCCCTCAATTTTTATCAGTAAAACGCCCTATTACTTTATATTTACCCAAACACTTTTCACTTCTGTATAATTATCAAGCGCATATGAACCTAATTCGCGGCCAATACCAGATTGTTTATATCCACCAAATGGTGTAGCTGCATTTTCCAAGTTATAATCATTAATCCACACTGTTCCTGCTTTTAATTTATTTGCTACTTGATGACCCGTTTTGATATTTTGCGTCCATACACCCGCAGCAAGGCCATAGGATGAGTTGTTCGCTCGTTCAATTACTTCTTCTGTCGAATCAAATGGAAGTACGACAACAACTGGTCCAAATATTTCTTCCTTAACGATTGTCATATTGTCTGTAACATCTGTGAATATAGTTGGCTTAACGAAATAACCTTTTTCAAGCGCACGTTCGCCACCAGCCGCAACTGTAGCACCTTCTTTCTTCCCTTGCTCAATGTAATTTAACACACGCTCTTGTTGTTTCTTAGATACGAGTGGACCCATTTCCGTTCCTTTCTCCATACCTGCTCCAAGTTTTACGTTGTTCGCCATTTTCACAAGTGTATCTACTACAGTTTCATAATGTTTACGATGAACAAATACACGTGATCCTGCGCTACAATTTTGACCGTGATTATACATAATACCTTGGAATGCACCATTTATCGCTTCTTCCAAGTCCGCATCTTCTAAAATGATATTTGGTGATTTTCCGCCAAGCTCTAACGTTACATGCTTAATCATTTCTGCAGATTGACGCATAATATACTTTCCTGTAACAGTAGATCCTGTAAAAGCAACTTTATCAATGTCATGATGATTTACAATTGCAGCCCCTGCTTCAGGACCAAAGCCTGATACAAAGTTTACAACGCCGTTTGGAAATCCAGCCTCTTTAAAGAGTTTCGCTGTATATAGTAAAGATAAAGGCGTTTGCTCTGCTGGCTTTAATACAATCGTACAACCTGTCGCCAGTGCAGCTCCCATTTTCCAAGAAGACATAACAAGCGGAAAATTCCACGGAATAATTTGTCCTACAACACCAACAGGTTCATGTCTCGTATAATTCAAGTAATCTTTTGAAATCGGGATTGTTTGCCCAATAATTTTTGTAGCCCATCCTGCGTAATAACGATAATTTTCTACAGTCGCTGAAATATCATCATCAAGTGCTACTTGATATGGCTTTCCATTATCTAAAGCTTCTAGTTGCGCTAATTCTTCTCTATGTTCTTCAATTAAATCTGCTAATTTATAAATAAGATGCGCTCTTTCAGCAGTAGCCATTTCTGCCCACGGGCCAGATTCAAATGCAGATCTTGCCGCTTTTACTGCAGCATCAATATCCTCTTCTTGCGCTTCACATACGACTGCTAGAACCTCTTCTGTTGCTGGATTGTACGTTTCAAACGTCTTTCCGCCAATAGCAGAAACAAATTCGCCATTAATAAACATTTTAATTTCTTCATTTAAAAACGCTTCCACTTTTGGTTTCAGCTCAATATTTGTCTTTAACATTATGTTCTCCTCCTTATTTAAACAGCTGCATGAGCTGCAATATTTGATAAAATCGTTTGAAGCTTTTGATCTTCTTCTACAGTTAACCCTAGTCTTGGATAGCGAGAAGGTCCTCCCGCTTGCCCATGTAATTCCATAGAACGTTTAACGATTTGAACATATTTCCCTGATCCTTCAAGAAACTCGCAAAGTGGTAAAATAGCATCGTTTATTTCCCACGCCTTTTCTAATTCACCATTTTGAAAATGCTCATACATTTTTGTAACGAGACCGGGAACAATATTTCCTGCTACTGAAACCCATCCCGAGGCACCAACTAAATATGATTCCATAACTAAATCTTCAGAACCACAGAAGACTTGGAAAGCCTCTTCACTTTGTCTTACTAAATCTCTCGCTTTTCGAATATCTCCGCTAGATTCTTTAATATGTGTAACATTTCCACACTCTTTTCCAATACGGAGCATTAGCTCTGTACTCATATCAACACCAGAAGTAAATGGATTATTGTATAACATAATTGGTATATTTACAGAGTTTGAGATTTCTTTAAAATGAAAATAAATCTCCTCTTCCTTCGGTTTACAATAGTAAGAGTTTATAATTAATGCACAATCTGCTCCGTGCGCTTCTGCATGTTTCGTATATTCAATTGTTTCTTTCGTCGTCTCTGCTGCAGTTCCAACAATAACTGGAATACGGCCATCAATTTCTTTCAACACAGTTGCTACCATTTTAAATCGTTCTTCTTTTGATAAACTTACAAATTCTCCTGTACTTCCATTAATGATGATACCTGCAACGTTTTGTTCGATAAAGTAATTTACATTTTGCTTTACCCCATCCCAATTAATTTCCTGAAATTCATCCATCGGTGTTATTAATACTGGAAATGCCCCTTTAATTTTTTGCATATTTATCTCTCCCTATCACATTTTATTTTAATAAGAAACCTGCCGGAAACAGATCCGTAGGGTCTAATAGAAACGTCTGCATCCCTGTAATAAACCCTCTACTTTCAAAACGGAAAATGTATCCTAGTTCCTCCTTCTTCACTTTCTCCACAGTTATAAAACTATTAAATATACTTTCATTTTTAAAAGGTTTATCCGCCATATAATCATTTTTAAATAACGCATGAACATAGGAAACAATAGTAGAAACAAAACCTGGCGAACGTACGATAAAGTTATCTTCATGAAATGTAATCGATTTTATATGGTTCTTTTCTTTTTGCGAAGGATCTACTAAAATAAGCCTTTTTATTAGCGACTGTTTTTGTATAGCCTGCAGTGTAGCTTCTCCCCATCTTTTCAATTCAGAAATGTTTTCCATGCGAATTTCTGGCGAATACGCACCTTTTTCTACAACTGCATATACTTTATCTGCTTGTATAAGAGAATAACTTACATTACCAACCTGTAAATTTTTCTCAATCATATAGCATAGTTTGCTTTCAAACGAAACCGATATAACTTCATCATTCTCTACATACGCATGAACTAAAAATATTCCACATAACGTTTCAATTTTGTATTGATTGGACTCTCTCTTTTTTAAATACCCACTTTCGAGTAACATCGTTATTACTGCAACAATGCCTCCATAATGAAGCGGAACCGAACCTTCATGATTAAAAAATAATACAGCTGCATCCACTTCATTATAGATAGATGAAACGACAATACACCCATTCAAACCGATAAAACCACGTGGTTCATTTAATAAAAGCTTCATCTCTTCTGCTAATTCACCTGAAAATTGTTCATTTAATTGCTCCAAACTGTAGTAGTATTTGCATGGTACATCTTTCATTACACGAAATGCCTCGCCATTTACATGTACGTCTACTGCTGTATACATTTTTTGAATGTTCATTTTATATCCTCCGTTTCATGTTCCATCGGCGGAATTAGCAAAAATCCTTCTTTAAGTGGATCCATTTCATTGTAAAAAAATCTATGCATACCCATAAGCCAAGCTGATCCCGTAATTTTCGTTATGACAGCTTCAATATTTTTAACATGTGTCGTATTCATGACATATCCTTTAAATAAAGAACCAACGATACTCTCATGAATGAACTCTTCACCAATCTCGATTTCTTTCTGAGCGTATAATACAGCTAGCTTCGCAGATGTTCCTGTACCGCATGGAGATCGATCTATTCCGCCTGGTGGTACAACAACTGTATTTTTCACATGCGCACATTCATGAGTAGGATCTGTATAAAATTCAACATGTGTTAATCCTCTTATAAACGAATACTCTGGATGAGTGATTTCAAACTTCTCATTAATTGTGTTCCTTATATGAATCGCCTTATCGATGATTGTAGATGCATTTTCTGGTACTAATTCTAGACCTACTGATTTCGCATCAATAATGGCATAAAAATTCCCTCCATACGCAATATCAGCCTCTATAGTTCCAATGTCTTTCACTTGTACAGTAATATTTTTCAATAAAAAAGCTGGTATGTTACAGAAAGATACTTCTTTTGCTTTTCCATCTTGAACAGCAATATCTACTTCAACTAAGCCAGCCGGTGTATCTAGTTTTAAAGAAGTAATCGGTTCAACTACCGGAATTAAACCCGATTCAACTAACGCTGTACATACACCGATTGTATCGTGACCACACATCGGTAAATATCCACCTGTCTCTATGTATATAACACC
>NZ_WEII01000191.1:0-1371 GCF_009183805.1 Bacillus sp. B2-WWTP-C-10-Post-4
CATATTATATGGTTAAGTCCTCGATCTATTAGTATTCGTCAGCTCCACATGTCACCATGCTTCCACCTCGAACCTATCAACCTGATCATCTTTCAGGGATCTTACTAGCTTACGCTATGGGAAATCTCATCTTGAGGGGGGCTTCATGCTTAGATGCTTTCAGCACTTATCCCTTCCGCACATAGCTACCCAGCTATGCCCTTGGCAGAACAACTGGTACACCAGCGGTGCGTCCATCCCGGTCCTCTCGTACTAAGGACAGCTCCTCTCAAATTTCCTACGCCCACGACGGATAGGGACCGAACTGTCTCACGACGTTCTGAACCCAGCTCGCGTACCGCTTTAATGGGCGAACAGCCCAACCCTTGGGACCGACTACAGCCCCAGGATGCGATGAGCCGACATCGAGGTGCCAAACCTCCCCGTCGATGTGGACTCTTGGGGGAGATAAGCCTGTTATCCCCGGGGTAGCTTTTATCCGTTGAGCGATGGCCCTTCCATGCGGAACCACCGGATCACTAAGCCCGACTTTCGTCCCTGCTCGACTTGTAGGTCTCGCAGTCAAGCTCCCTTATGCCTTTGCACTCTACGAATGATTTCCAACCATTCTGAGGGAACCTTTGGGCGCCTCCGTTACACTTTAGGAGGCGACCGCCCCAGTCAAACTGCCCACCTGACACTGTCTCCCGGGTCGATAAGACCCGTAGGTTAGAATTTCAATACAGTCAGGGCGGTATCCCACCAGCGCCTCCACCGAAGCTAGCGCTCCGGTTTCAATGGCTCCCGCCTATCCTGTACAAACTGTACCAAAATTCAATATCAGGCTACAGTAAAGCTCCACGGGGTCTTTCCGTCCTGTCGCGGGTAACCTGCATCTTCACAGGTACTATAATTTCACCGAGTCTCTGGTTGAGACAGTGCCCAAATCGTTACACCTTTCGTGCGGGTCGGAACTTACCCGACAAGGAATTTCGCTACCTTAGGACCGTTATAGTTACGGCCGCCGTTTACTGGGGCTTCAGTTCAGAGCTTCGCTTACGCTAACCCCTCTCCTTAACCTTCCAGCACCGGGCAGGTGTCACCCCCTATACTTCGCCTTACGGCTTCGCAGAGAGCTGTGTTTTTGCTAAACAGTCGCTTGGGCCTATTCACTGCGGCTTTCCGTTAAGAAAGCACCCCTTCTCCCGAAGTTACGGGGTCATTTTGCCGAGTTCCTTAACCAGAGTTCTCTCGCACACCTTAGGATTCTCTCCTCGCCTACCTGTGTCGGTTTGCGGTACAGGCACCTTTTATCTCGCTAGAAGCTTTTCTTGGCAGCGGGGAATCAAAGACTTCGCTCCATAAGGAGCTTCCCCATCACAGCTCAGCCTT
>NZ_WEII01000191.1:1470-2699 GCF_009183805.1 Bacillus sp. B2-WWTP-C-10-Post-4
CGGTATCAATCCGCAGCTTCGGTGGTGTATTTAGCCCCGGTACATTTTCGGCGCAGAGTCACTCGACTAGTGAGCTATTACGCACTCTTTAAATGGTGGCTGCTTCTAAGCCAACATCCTAGTTGTCTAAGCAACTCCACATCCTTTTCCACTTAATACACACTTTGGGACCTTAGCTGGCGGTCTGGGCTGTTTCCCTTTTGACTACGGATCTTATCACTCGCAGTCTGACTCCTAAGGATAAGTCATTGGCATTCGGAGTTTGACTGAATTCGGTAATCCGATGAGGACCCCTAGTCCAATCAGTGCTCTACCTCCAAGACTCTTACACTTAAGGCTAGCCCTAAAGCTATTTCGGGGAGAACCAGCTATCTCCAGGTTCGATTGGAATTTCTCCGCTACCCACACCTCATCCCCGCACTTTTCAACGTGCGTGGGTTCGGGCCTCCATTCAGTGTTACCTGAACTTCACCCTGGACATGGGTAGATCACCTGGTTTCGGGTCTACGACCACGTACTAAACGCCCTATTCAGACTCGCTTTCGCTGCGGCTCCGCCTCTTCAGCTTAACCTCGCACGGGATCGTAACTCGCCGGTTCATTCTACAAAAGGCACGCCATCACCCGTTAACGGGCTCTGACTATTTGTAGGCACACGGTTTCAGGATCTCTTTCACTCCCCTTCCGGGGTGCTTTTCACCTTTCCCTCACGGTACTGGTTCACTATCGATCACTAGGGAGTATTTAGCCTTGGGAGATGGTCCTCCCAGATTCCGACGGAATTTCACGTGTTCCGCCGTACTCAGGATACATTCAAGAGAGAACGAAGTTTCGACTACGGGGTTGTTACCCTCTACGACGGACCTTTCCAGGTCGCTTCGTCTACCTCGTTCCTTTGTAACTCCGTATAGAATGTCCTACAACCCCAAGAGGCAAGCCTCTTGGTTTGGGCTATGTTCCGTTTCGCTCGCCGCTACTCAGGAAATCGCATTTGCTTTCTCTTCCTCCAGGTACTTAGATGTTTCAGTTCCCTGGGTCTGTCTTCCTTACCCTATGTATTCAGATAAGGATACCATACCATTACGTATGGTGGGTTTCCCCATTCGGAAATCTTCGGATCAAAGCTTACTTACAGCTCCCCGAAGCATATCGGCGTTAGTCCCGTCCTTCATCGACTCCTAGTGTCAAGGCATCCACCGTGCGCCCTTTCTAACTTAACCAAACTAAAAA
>NZ_WEII01000192.1:0-4640 GCF_009183805.1 Bacillus sp. B2-WWTP-C-10-Post-4
AAGTAATACTATAAAGAATAAGTTCCAAATAACACTAGGGATCCATGGTGGAATCCATTTTATACTGTTTTTATATGAAAAATTCTCTTCAAAACGCAAATAAAAAAGGGCAATTTCAGCCCTTTTTTATTTATAAATCCTCTATATCATATTCAGTATATCCCTCATAATAATAACTAATATCAATGCCTTTCATGAATACTTCACGACTATTAATTTTATCTACTAGTGCATTTTTGAGTAAATACTTAATTTCAATATCTTTAATCGGGCTGCGTTCCATTGCCAGTAAATAATCTTCTTTATCAATCCTATTCCAGTCAACCACCTGTTGAATTTCATTCTTAAAGATTAAATCTAACCATATTCTAGTCGCTCTACCGTTTCCTTCTCTAAAAGGATGAGCAATGTTCATTTCAACATACTTTTCAACGATTTCATCAAAGGTTGTTTGTGGCATAGTATTTATATGTTCTAGTGAATGGCTTAGATACATAACAGGAGCAAATCGAAAGTTCCCCTTCGCTATGTTAACCTTTCGAATCTTCCCAGCAAAGAAATAAATATCTTCAAATAGATAATTATGAATGTCAGAAAGACCTTTAAATGTGCCAACTTCTATGTGGTTTATTTCTCCTGAATCATATAAATCTTTGGCTTTCATTTTTGATAGTCGTTCTTCCACTCGATTCAATTCCAACTGATTTTTGATACCTAATTTATTTTCTAGCACGGTCATTCTCCTCTTTTTCTGCCATTAATCCTTTTAGCATATCCAAATCTTCTTGTGTGGCTAAATTCTTGATGAAACTTCTAGCCATAGTTTTATAATTGAGATATTTCGTTTGTTCTGGATTACGTTTTTTATAGTTTTTTGTGGCTTCATTTTGCGCCTTGCTATATGCCATTCTCTCCCTCACTTTCAAGTATATAAGCATATTATATATGACTTAGTAATATATTCAAGCGAAAGAAAAGCTAGTGCCGAAGCCCTAGTCTAACACTATACCAAATATATAATTTTAAATTTTATCATTTCACAATATTTATCTTTTTAGAATAATCTCTCATATGTAATCAAGATTTTTCACTCTCTGTAAAAAGTGATTTATGTTCTACTGGAGAAGAAAGCACTATTAAGGTTGTAGGCTTTCCATACTCTAAGCACAAATTAATATAGTCTTCAAGTGTATGTACTGATTCTGTCACTACCTTTGTTAGATAACTGTATAAACCGGCAATACGATGGCATTCGACTACATCTGGATGTTCCATTGCAAATTTTTTATATTTGTTGCAATCTCTTGGTTCCATTAAAACAAACGCGATAATATGTTTTTTTAATTCTTTCGGATTAACAATCGTACGATAACTTATAATGACACCCTGTTCCTCTAGTCTTCTGACTCGCTCTGTAACAGAGGGGGAACTCAAACCTACCAGCTTTCCTATTTCAACCATACTTAAACGTGCATTTTCCTGAAGATGTGAAAGAATCTTTAAATCTGTTTGATCCATTAATGTATCTCCCCTTGATTAATTAAGAATACAATTAATAATTCTTAAATTTTTTAAGAAAATTATAATTAATACATAAATTATAGCATGTTATCTTTTTTTAAAACTTTATATAATTGATATCAATTAACGAAAGAGAGGCTGAGTATCTTGACACAACAATCATTGAAACGTTCAATTACTTGGGTACAAGGGACTGCATTAACCATAGGGGCTGTGTTGGGTTGTGGAATTCTTATATTGCCCTCAATTACTGCAAATAGCGCTGGACCAGCTTCGCTTTTATCTTGGGTTATCATGTCTATATTAGCTTTTCCCATTGTCGCAACTCTGGCGCATCTTGCTAAAATAATTCCTAGTGCAGGAGGAATTACATCTTATGTTCAAATGGCATTTAATGCAAATACGAGTGCAATCCTAGGATGGATTATGTTAGGATCTATTCCTATTGGATTACCTATTATCGCTTTAACAGGTGCCCATTATATTGGTTATGTTTTTCCAATAAGTAATGTAGGAGTTATAGGCATCGCGGCAGTAATTTTGATTACTTCTTTACTCTTACATATTAAAGGAATTGAGTTATCATCAAAAATAAGTGTGTTTGTCATTTGTATAATTTCACTTCTAATAATTGTGGCTGTTGTCGTTTCTATCCCCTATGTAAAATTAAGTTCTTTTACACCTTTTGTACCAAACGGATGGTCTTCTGTTGGAGCTTCTTCTGTAATTATCTTTTTCTCATTTGTAGGATGGGAGATGATAACCCCATTAGCTGAAGAGTTTAAAAGACCTGCTAAAGATATTTCCATTAGTCTATTTTTAGGGGCAATTTGCATCTCAATTATGTACATTGCAATATCTTTTGTAACAATAGGGACTCACTCATATGGTGATAAGAACCAGATAGCTTCCCTTAGCATTCTAATATCAAAAGGATTAGGACCAATAGGTACATATATAACCACTATTTTAGCAATTTTCATTTCGTTTAGTGCTGTACATGCTAACATTGCAGGTTTTTCAAGAATGATTTACGCCCAAGCTAGAGAAGGACATTTCCCTTCCTTCTTTGCTAAATTACATTCTAAATTCCAAACTCCAACTAGGGTTTTACTAGTTTTAGGCGGAATTTTTAGTTGTATTTTAATTTTTTATGGTATAGCACGACCAAATTTAGAGATGCTTCTAAAAGGCCCTAGTGTAATTTTTATTACCTCGTATATTTTTACAATGCTAGCTGCTCTTAAGTTATTAAAAGTTCAAGATATAGGTTGGTGGATGGCCTTCTTATCTTTAGTTATATGTATTTTTGTATACTCATTTAGTGGTTGGGCGATTTTCTATCCAGTAATCTTATCATTCATAGGTGGGATCTATATACTTATGAATAAAAGGTCCAGCACAGTAATCAATCATCAATTAGATACACCCAATGAAAAATAGTTTCATAATCTCTATAAACTAATTCTACAAATTATATAATGTTATTAACACTATCAGATTGGAATAGATATAAATTCTGCTAACTTATAATTAACTCAAATTAATTTTATGAAATATGAATAATTATGTGTATTCAAGAAAAACCCAGGATAACTTTTTAAAATCATCCTGGGTTTTTCTGTATAAAATGAATTTCGTTATTTTATTTATTTCCCCAATTATATATTTCTTCACAATTAATAAACAAACATATAAATCATTTAATTATGTAAAAAATATATAATTAAATACCCCTATAAACTATATAAAGTTTAAACCAGCATATCAGCGAAAGTAGATCCAACGTTGTTTTTACGCTTCATATGCTTTTCTAAATATATTTTAGTCGTTTGAATATTTTCATGGCCAAGTGTTTGCATTAAATGATATAAATCTGCATTACCTTGTTCTACTGCCATAATTGCGAAAGCATGACGGAATGTATGCGCCGTTACTGGATTTTCACGATACAGTAGAAACTCTAAGTTTGTCTTTTTTATCATATCTGTTACTTGATTCGATAATGTTTTAGAGTTATAAGTATTTCCTCTTTGATTTATAAATACCGGACTCTCATCCCCTTTATCCAATACCGTTTGGAATCCTCTTCTCAGCCTCATTTCACAAATACACTGATATAAATGTTCCGAAATAAAAAGTTCACGCACTTTATCCCCTTTTCCAGTGACTTTTAACCAGTACTTTCCGTCGTAATGTAAATCTTTCACTCTCGCGGTGCACAATTCTTGAATTCTTGCACCAGTACTTGCTAGAGCCAGTAAAATTGTATAGTTTACTAAATGTCCTCTTTCTTTAAAAAACCCTAAAATTTTCATAACCTCATCATAGGATAGGTCCCGATTTGGCCGATCCTGCTCATTTACATTTGCGCGCTGTAGTTCTTCATGAAGAGGCTTTTCAATATAAGAAAATGCATGAAGATGTTTTAGAAAAGAACGAATGAGCACTGTTTTCTTTGCAAGTGTTGCGACTGCATATGTGTCACCATTCCTACCGTTCTCTACTCGTTTCAGCCAAGAATTGTATTTACGAATATGCCAAGGTTGCAATGTTTTCAATAAAGAGTCATTTTTCTGTACCTCTTCCCCATTCAATTCAAATTCTTCTGCATGCTGCACCATGCACTGACAAAATGACAAGATTTCAGAAACATAACTCTTTTTCGTATCCTCTTTTCTATTCTTCTTCTCATCCATATCTTTTTGTAAATGTACGAAATGATAAATAACTTCCAGGTCACTTAAATACGTATATTTACTCTTTCCCTCTTTTTCTGCAAGCTCCATTTTCTCTTCCAATTTATCCACATAACTATCGTTATACAGAAATGGAACTACATCTCTTAAATTCTCTACATATGTATCTATATATTCACTATGTTTATTTATAATAGATAAATTTTCTTTTTCATTTTTATTATCCATATTTCAAATTTACCTCTCCTATTGAAGATTATAATAATAATTCTCTTTATTACCTATAATTATTATTTTATTTTACTTCTATTAATTATACAAATGATAATTCATTTTCCTTCTGTAAGAACACTACATTCTTCTCTATTTATCAATACTTATATTTTTTTATAATTTATTATTAAATAGATATCTTTTAAC
>NZ_WEII01000193.1:0-4629 GCF_009183805.1 Bacillus sp. B2-WWTP-C-10-Post-4
TAACTATTAAAATGAGCTAATACTCTACTTTTTATACTAAAAGCCTTGCCTACATAAATAATATTGTCATTATAATCTTTAATGAAATAAATACCACTGTCAGATTTTTTCAATTTATTATCTAATTCTTCTATACTCATAAAATGCAATTCACTCATACTTCTCTCTCCTTAGCAGTTTTAAATCGTAAAAAACAAGCAAGGTTTCTAAAAAAGTACTTAGCTGCCCTAGCATCTCTTATTTTATCTCTTGCTAAATGTCAAAAAACTGTTTCTATGTTCCTCAACTATCAATATGATTATTAATAAAATTTTCTATCGTTATTATCTCGCAATTTTATCATGTAATTTCGAGATCGTTTCCTCATTTAAATTACTGTGTTTTATCGAATAAAGGAAATATATTACTACCCCAATAGTAATCCAAATACTAAAGTACACCCATGTCCTTAACGGTAAATTTAGCATTAAAAACACACAGCATACAATTGCAACGCATGGTAATACAGGTACAAAAGGTACCATAAATCCACGTTTTAAATTTGGGTGTGATTTACGTAGAATAATAACTGATAGACAAACTAACGCAAACGTCACCAAACTACCGATATTAACTAAATTAACTAATTCTTTCAAATCAATAAACCCAGCTATTATAGAGCTCCCTATTCCTGCCAATCCAGTTATAAAAGTGGGTGCTCCAGTTTTCTTATTAACTTTCGCAAATGATTTCGGTAACAATCCATCACGACTCATTGCAAAGAATACTCGTGTTGCCGCATACATATTGGAAAAAATAACAGCCATAAGGCCAATTACAGCACCTGCAGCAATTGCACCAGCGACTTTTCCTTGTCCTACAACTTCCATTACATAAGCCATCGCCTCAGGAACATTTAATTCTTTATAGGAAACCATTCCTGTCATAACAAGACATACCATAACATAAATAATTGTACATATGATTAATGATGCAATAATACCGATCGGAAGATTACGTTTCGGATCTTTTACTTCTTCTGCTGAAGTTGCTAATATATCAAAACCCGTAAAAGCGAATAAAATAGCTGCTCCACCCGTAAAAACTCCACTTAAACCGTATGGTGCAATTGGTATCCAGTTTATTGGTTTTACATAGAATATACCAACCGTAATAAACAACAAAATCATTCCAATTTTAATCAATACCATTGTATTATTGATTCGTTTACTTTCTCTCGTACCACGGGATAACATCCATGCTAATATCAATGTAATGATTACTGCTGGTAGATTCACAATACCACCATGCGAAGGAATCGTTACTAGAGCTTTAGGTATCTCTAATCCAAATCCCTTTATTAAATTGTGGAAATAGCCTGTCCATCCAGCAGCGACAGCCGCTGTTGCCACGATATATATTAATAGCAATGACCAACCTACTAGATGAGCAACAAACTCACCAATTGTTGCATATGAGTATGTATATACACTACCAGACGCCGGGAGTGTAGAAGCAATTTCCGCGTAACATAATGCTATAAATCCACATATAATTGCTGCAAGTATAAATGAAAAAACAACTGCTGGGCCAGCATTTCTTGCTGCTACTAATCCAGTTAACACAAGAACGCCCGTTCCAACTATCGAGCCTACCCCTAACATAATTAAATCAAATGCTCCTAATGTTTTCGTTAAAGTCTTGCTTTGATTATGCTCTAACAATTGTGTAACGGATTTCTTTTTTAGTAAATTACTCATATTTTCTGTATCCCCTTTAAAATAAGGTTTATTCTTCTCGTTAGTGTTGTATATAAATTTACTTAGTTATTAACTAGCCTCATAATATTTCTTTTACATTAAATAGATTTAAAATATTATATAAATTCGCTTCTCACTTACTAGTTAAACTAGACATTTCCATAGATTTTTGCGTACAACGTTTCATAGCTGAAATGATAGCTGTTCTTAAACCTTTTTCTTCTAGCGTTACTACAGCCTCTATCGTCGTTCCACCTGGAGAACAAACCATATCCTTCAATTCACCTGGATGTATTCCTGTTTCCAATACCATTTTTGCAGAACCTAATACAGCCTGAGCCGCAAATTTATAAGCTTGTTTTCTCGGCATACCGCCAAGTACAGCAGCATCTGCCATGGCTTCTATAAACATATACACATATGCTGGAGAAGAACCACTAATAGATGTAACAACATCCATTAGTTTTTCATTTATGACCTCCGTCTGGCCGAAAATATTAAATATGTTCAGTACCTCTTTTATATCTTTTTCTGTAACCATTTCATTAAAACATAACGCAGACATTCCTTCTCCAACAAGTGCCGGTGTATTAGGCATTACTCTAACAACTTTTAACTTTCTACCAAATTCATTCTCAGTGCTCTTAATACTTTTCCCTGCAGCAATAGTTACAACGATTACATCATTTTTTATTTGATCTTTTATTTGGTTAATTACCGATGAGTATAAATCTGGTTTGATTGATAAAATTAAAATGTCAGCGCTGTTAGCGACTTCATTGTTGTTAGTAGTTATAGTTATGCCATATTCATTACTAGCATTTTTTAAATTAATGACATTTAAATCTGAACAAATTATTTGATCTGGAGAAACTATATTTTTTTTAATCATCCCACCTATCATAGCAATACCCATGTTTCCACATCCGATGAATCCTATTTGTTTATTCATAATAATTTGCTCTTGCTCCTTCTACTCTAAATTTTATTGATCTTGAAATTATTATTCTAAATAAGGGCTATTACAATTACTTGGTTTATCAATAGAATTTCAAAATTCTCCTTCCTATATAGAGCTTACATATACCTCTAATAACTTCTTTGCTTTCGCTGAATTTTGAGGTGTGGGTCTTACTGCCCGGCAAATAGCGGAATAAAATTGAAAATGAATAAAAGAAGAGAACATGTTTATATTACATGGTCTCTTCTTTTATTCATTAATACTAAGTAATTGTGGAAAATATAGGGTGATTTGTAGTTTAATAGTAAAGAGAGTGATTAGTATTAATTTTCTTTGTTTTTAAAATTTTAAGTATGTAAATGTTTAACAGGGGGGGGATAAAGTGAAATTCGTAAGCATTGAAAAAGATGAAATCTTAATTGGGGATATGGCAAAATTGTATTGTAAAGTATTTGAGAAAATAAATTTCAATGAAATAATCGAGCGAATGAATAGGCATATAGAATATACAGGTTTTAAAGGTATAGTAGCAATAAATGATGAAAATGAAGTAGTTGGTTTTACTTATGGTTATCGCTCAATGGAGGGACAGTACTATAATCAATTAATGAGAGAAGCGTTACATCTAGAGCAAGTAGACGAATGGTTGCAAGATTGTTTTGAATTTGTAGAGTTAGCAGTTCACCCACAATATCAAAATAAAGGTCTTGGAACGAAATTACATAATAAATTACTAGAAGGAGTTTCAAATAGAACGAGTGTTTTAACAACACAAATAAACAATGAAAAAGCACGTTCGTTATATGAAAGATTAGATTGGATAAATGTATTGGAGCCATTTCATCCAAGTAAAAATGATGTTCCATATGTAATAATGGGAAAAGCATTAAAAACAAAAGTGAATTGATAATTATGGCATTCACAAAAATTATTGGTTTGTAATAATGAAGGGGAAAACAACAATGATATCTATAGAAAAAGCTACAATTTTAGATGCTGAGAAATTAACAGAAATAATGAAAAGAACATTTGATGCAGAAGCAAAACAATGGCTATACGGCCAAGATGATGTCATTGATTATAACATTCAACCGCCAGGATATTCTTCAGTTGAAATGATGGAATATTCCATTGAAGAATTGGATTCTTTCAAAGTTGTAATGGATAAAGAAATAATCGGAGGGATAATAGTTACGATTTCTGGTAAGTCGTACGGTCGAATTGATCGTATTTTTGTAAATCCTGTTTATCAAGGAAAAGGCATTGGATCACATGTTATGAAATTAATAGAAAAGGAATATCCAAACATAAAGATTTGGGATCTCGAAACATCTAGTAGACAAATTAATAATCATCACTTTTATAAAAAGATGGGCTACCAAATGATTTTTGAATCGGAAGATGAGTATTGTTACGTGAAAAGAATAAAAACAAGCTCAAATAAAGAGAGTGTAGTTACAAATAAAGATATGAAAAATAGTCAATACGAAAACTGTAATTTAGCAAATACAGAGTATTATCAAGTGAATTTAAAAAACAGTTCATTTGTTGGTAGCAATATAATGAATACGAATATGAGTAATTGTAATGTAAGTCAATCAAAGTTTAGAAATATAAATTTTAGATGGTCATCATATGCAGATTTAAATCTTTCTGGTAGTAAATTTAATTTGGTGACTTTAGGTGGAGTGCAATTTAAAAATACAAGTCTCGGAGATGAGAAGGAGCCTATTTTATTCGATAAATGTGATTTGGAAGGTAGCACCATAAGTAATAGTAATCTGAAAAATATTGAAATAGAAAATTGTGATATAGTCGGCATGAAACTAAATGGTATTCTGATCGAAAATTTGCTTAATTTATATAATAAAGTGAAAAGTTAACCATATAGATATAGTTGTTAATCTTTTTGAAAATTAAGTGTTATAT
>NZ_WEII01000194.1:0-4619 GCF_009183805.1 Bacillus sp. B2-WWTP-C-10-Post-4
TAATTGTTTTGGAGATTTATAAAACATACTTTTATTATAAAACTGAATAAAAGCGTTTTCAATAAAACTAGCAAGACGACACAAATATGTTAATAATTTGAATATCCTAATGCATTTCTTTATTCTTTTTTAGTAGCACTATATTTTGTATAATGGACGCAAAGAAAATACATAACCAAAACCACTTTTGTGGATTACCATTTATAAAGAAAACAATCACGGCTATTGCAAATAAAATAGTGGATGCTAAACTAAAATATAATTTTGTTCTAATTTCTATTATCCCTCACCCCTCTGTTACTTTACAGTACATACTAACTCTTCATTTTTCATCTCTACTATGTACTCCTGTAAAACATATTCTTTCCCGCCATGGTTTTCATACCATTCATGTATTCTTTTAATATGCCTCTCGTCACTTCTAATTTTCGATTCTATTTCATTATACTGTTCATAACTATCATATTCCCATATGGCAAATACTTCAGACGTACCATTCTTATTATCTTTCATCCAGCGTCCTATTAGCCTAGAACCATGCTTTAATTGATTAGGTAAGTTCGTATTATTGAAATGATCATTAAATACTTCTATGAATTCATTTTTCACTACATAGTACTTCCTTCTGTAAAACATACCTCTTCCCCTCTTTTATGAAAAGTATTAGTAAATCTTCCCATCACTACCGTATTATAATACTTTCCATCCGATAGTCTTTTGTCATTTTTCAAAATGCCTTCTACTTCAAAACCTATTTTTTTATAAAGATGAATAGCTTTCTCGTTTGTCTCTAATACTTGTAAAGATATTTTATTTACTGCATTTTCGTCAGCCCATTTAATAGATTGTTGTAATAGGCTCTTACCCATTTTATATCCCCAAAACTCTTTTAAAATGCAAACACCAAACTCCACTTTATGAGATAATCTCTTAAAATTTGATCCTTCACACCTTGAAAATCCAACGATTCGATTGTGCACTTCTGCAACTAAAAAGAGATTCTTCGTTTCTTCACTATCTGTTTTTATTATTTTTTGAAACCCTAGGTCATCTATAAATCCCTCTCCAGCATCTCTATCCATATTTTCAGTTTCTCCATCAATCTGAACTCTAATTTTCGATAACTGCTCAGCATCTTTCTCAGCTGCAGAACGAATTGTATAAGTTAATCCATTTATATGAAACTCTTGCTCTTTTACAATCATGTCAAACTCCTTTCAAATGAATATAATGGCGCTATTACAACTTGTTTACCTTGTTTCTCAAATTCCTGAACAGTTTCTTTACTAGCCTCTTCGTCAGTTATAATAAGGTCAATTTCTTTTAGAGACTCTCCTCTTATAAAACAATCTATTCCAAGTTTATTATGCGGAGCTAAACAAATATTTCTTCTAGCAATTTCACTTACTCTTTTACTAAAATAAGCAACTTCAGGTGTTGCAGTACTAATACCTTGTAATGAAATGCCTCCACCTGTAGAGAAATAAAAATCAATAGAAAATCTACTTATCAATTCAGAGGCAAATGTATCAGTAATATTTCCTGAAGGCTTTACTTTTCCACCAATTAAATATGTATCGATGTTCTTATATTCTCTTAGATGACCAGCTATTTCAATAGAATTCGTAATAACCGTAAATGATACTTCCGGTAAATATTTCAGCATCGCATTATGAATGGAAGCCCCGCCAATAAAAATAGAATCATCTTCTTGTATATAAGATGCCGCAACTTTTGCAATTGTGTCCTCATATATTGAGCTATCACTATAACGTTTAGCTGGTTCCGCAGCTAAGTTCCTCACTCGCGTAAGTTCAATTGCACCTCCGTGCGTTCTTTTTAATAAACCATCCTTTTCCATAATAGACAAATCTCTTCTTATAGAATCAATAGACATATCAAATCTTTCCGCAAGTTCCTTTGCGATTACTCTTCCATCTGTATTAAGTAGTTCTAAGATTCTCTCTCGACGTTCTTCAGTAAACATGTTATCACCACCGTTATTGAAGATTCAGAAACTTAAACTTTATTTTAATTATATGTATGCCTCTTCTGTTTTACAATATTTTCAGTTCTTATTTATTCCGTTTTATACAGCCTTCTCCCTCTTTCTATCCCAATAATTTGCCAACCAAATAAATGTATATCTGTATATTACGCAAAAATACTTCCATTTACCTTCCTGTTGATGTAAAATTATTCCTATGTTTTACTTTTTAATACAGAAAGGGATTACTATGAAATCATTAATCAAAACGACATGTACAGCATTATTATTTACTGGAATATTAACAGGATGTAATAGCAATACTACATCAAAACAAGAAAAGAGCGCTCTCGAAAAGAATGCAATGCACTATGGAGAAATAGTTAAAAACGAATACTATAGAGCAACAGTTGAAAATGCAAAGTTTGAAAAAATAGACAAAGAGCGGCGCCTTACTACTCGTGTTATGATTAATAATGTTCGGGACGATGGACAAACTATTGATCTTTCGGAAATAAAATATTTCATACAAGATGAAAAAACTGGTCAGAAATATGAAGGTGAAGCTCATCCGATAGATGACGAGCACTATAAAAATGTTCCACACGAATTCTCTTTAACTACTGACGTTGTGTTTGAACTGAAAACTTCACCAAAAGATTTAAATAATATGTATTTATACATAGATAGCAAAGCTGCGCCGTTAACAAATACATATTGGAAGCTTGATAATTTAGTATCTAAATAGAAAGACCAGTCTTAAATGACTGGTCTTTTTACATTCATACATTTACCTTTCATTAACACTTATATTCATTTTCTAATAACAACTTGAATAACATCAGCTAAACCAGTGTGCCCTTTCCCTTCAACTCGCTCTTGTTCTCCATTAAAGAAATGAATTACCTTATGTTCTTCACACCAAGTAAGAATATCAATTGGATCATACAGCATATCAACATCTTTTGGTCCACCAGTACCATAGTTTATTTGTTTTTTTGAGTAAACTTCAAACATAATTAAACCACCTGGCTTTATCGTTTGTATCATTTTACCTAATATCATTTTTTTATAATCATCATGAAAATGTCCAAATACCATAATTGCTGCATCATATTCATTTTCTGGCAAACTATCAGCTAATAAATCTACTTTTTTTGTATGCACGTTTACATTATGCTTCTCTGCCAATTTTTTTGTCTTCTCTAATCCATCTTCCGAATAATCAATAGCTGTTACTTCGTTCCCTTGTCTTGCTAGAAATACAGCATTTCTACCTTCTCCCTCCGCAAATGCTATTACTTTATTGTGATTTGCTAAACGAAATGCTTGTTCTTTAATAAATGTATTAGGTTCTTCCCCGTAAAAATATTCATCTGATTTATATCGATCATTCCAAAATTTAGTCATCATCTTCTCTCCTTCTTCATATCATTTTCTAACTACAATTAAAGATATCAAAGAGTCTTTTTATCCTTAATTAATTTAAAAATAAAAGCAGATTAAAAATCCACTTTTATTTTTTTCGCAAGATCTACGATTTTTTGATTTCGTAACTCTTCTTCCATTTTCTCTTCTGCTGCGAGCATTACTTCATTAATTAAACATCCAGGTTTGTCATGTAAACAACATTCAAACAATGATGTTTTACCTTCAATTGCATGTATAATATCTAAAAATGAAATATCTTCCCAATTCTTACTAAGCGAGTAACCGCCCTTTGGACCAGATGATGAATGTATCATCCCTTCCTTCGTCAACTTAGTTAGTATTTTAGACAAGTACGTTGGTGAAACATTTTGCATTTCTGCTAATTGGTGAACACTAACTAACTTATTTGGTGTAGCCTTTGCCAGAAAAAGCATTGTATGAAGAGCATAATTTGTAGCTTTAGAATATTTCATAATACAGCCCCTATTGTAGACTTCATGTATCTACAATAACTTTATTTTTTTATTATGTCAAACGTTTGTAATACTCCATACAACATTATTTCTTCACAAGTAATACATCTGCCGCGCAAATCGTCACTTCTCTAAATGGAGAGTCAAATAAAACACCTAGTTCAAAACCATCTTCAGTAAGAGCTATTTCATGATATAACCACCAAGCATTTTCAAAGTTTTCCGGCATAGAACACTTTGTTACTCCTATAAAGGTTACTTCAAGTTTATCAAATTCACTAAAAGTACCACTGCAATCTAATACGATAGACAAAGTATCTTCTGATTCTCTCTTTATTACTTTAATTACACTATCGTGTAGTGATGTCTTGTGTAACTGAGCGACATTTGACGGAAGTTTTTTCTCAATGGAATTAAAATATTCTACGTATAATTGATCTAATTGTGCCACTCTTATCTCATAATCTGTTGACCACTTTTGCATACGTTTTTTCAGTTCACCTGATGGGTATTCTGAATTAATTGTGATGTTTTGTATAATCGAGTATATCGATTCAGGAAGGAATTTTAATAAATCTATTTTCCTTTCCTCTATTTCTTCCTTTAAACTTTGTATATCCATTTCTGACCATTCTTTTATAGACTCTATAAAACTTACAAATTCTAAAACTTGCATTTTTTTATACCAATCTCTTGTAAAATATTTCAATGACACCTCTCCTAAAACA
>NZ_WEII01000195.1:0-4602 GCF_009183805.1 Bacillus sp. B2-WWTP-C-10-Post-4
CTAGAGACTACTACAATGTGATATTCTCTAGTATTTTTTCTTTATCCATATTATCTATTGTTGGGTAATCGATGAATTATTAATTTTTGTATGATTTTCACAAAATAACTTTGAACCATTATTTATTTCAATATAAAATAATAAAGGGGTATATATGAATAGGTATGTCCTTTTTATGTGATGATAATGCGAATTGAAGCGTAATACTGAAACGGTAAACGAGAAGAAGCAGTGCCGAAACAGATAGTAAGGAAAGTAAAACAGTAACAGCAGACAATACTTATAATGAAAACGTTCATAATGGACTGTCTATGGATAGAGAAAAAATACGAAAAGATAAAAGGGGCAAATGAATATGAACAGAGCCTTTAAAGGTACCGTATTAGCAGGGATAAGTGTGGGTTTCTTGCTAGCTGGTTGTACAATAGAAACATATGTCCTAACGCAGTCCAGAATATAAGCAAGTAGATTAAGTATTCTAAGCAGATAAATGAAGACTATAGCGATGAAGAAATTGAAAGACAACTAAGAGGTATAGCATCCTGACTTTCTAAATAACATGAGTGTTTCTATAGAATGAATCCTTAGGAGGGCTATTGTGGAACCTTTAATCAATGCTATTTTATACTTTGTATTTTTATTTGGAGCACTGTTTCTTATACTGGGTACTGCATTGGTTTTATTAATCGCGGCTGCATTACCAGTAATCTGGAAGAAGAATCTATCATTCCTAATGATTAGTTTAGGTATAAATATACTTGTCATTCCATTGTCTTTTTTTATTGGCGGGATGGCAACAGATTCTCCTGGTAGTACGATGCACGATTTTTGGGAAGTATTTTTCTTTATTCAGGTATTTCCGTTTCCCCTAGTACTGCTATCTTTAGTTTGGTGGCTTGTGCGTCGAAAAAAAGCAAAAGTTCATGTATAGTGTTTTTAATGCAAATAAGCTGTCCGTTTGGGCAGCTTATTATATTTATTACTAAGCGTGATTATTTCCAAAATGAATGCAATACCACTATACAGTTAAATTGAAGGTGAAACATATTGAAATCTTATCAAACTTTAGCCCACTTGTATGCATTAGGACTAGGCTGCGGACTTTGGAATAGAGAGGAGGTTATTTCATGGTGCGATAGGTTGATTGAAGCAAGTGATCACCCGCCATATGAAATTATGGAGATATCTTTAATGTCTAAAGCAAAGCTGATATATATAGAATCGGCTTTACTGTCATATAGCCGCATAGTTGATGAAAAACCCTTGGTAAACATCCTTCTTTCAGTCTTAAATGAAAAGTTAGTAGCTCAGAAATGGAATATTAAACAAGCGATTACTTGCTCTACTCGATTACTAGTAAATAGAGGCCTGTATTGGGAAGAAGAATATTTTGATTTATACAGCCTTAATGATAGCTATGACTTAGCACAGGAAGGTATCCATTTTAATGAAAAAGATGTGATTTCTGCTTATATCGATACATTAGATGTTTTTCGCATCCATTTTAACGAGTTTGAAGATCTCTATTTACAAGTCATGAAACAGAAGTGGCAAGGGGAGAGGGCAGGAAAAAGAATCATTGAATCGTAAGATTTATTTCCTGTATTTATCACCAAATTTATCTAGCCAAGACAAATCTGTCTTCGTGTTGATGAATTTTTATCTCTTAATAGCTTAATGCTATCGTTTTTAATTTTTCCGACAGCAAGCAAAGTTAGCATGTTTAATGCATAATCAGACGCCTGTAAATGAGCATTACTATTTAAATTTTTACCAGAGAGTAATTTAGTTAATTAGTAGAAAAAGGAAGGGGCCTATTTGGCTCCTTCCCTTTTCTCATACATACATAACGCTTGTTGACAACTTATGAAATAATAGCATTCATCGCTATTAAAATATAACATTAAAAGCAATTAATTAGATATGTAATTTTGCATATATTGTACTATTTCATGAATAGGAACAAAACTATTTATTCCTTTCTGTATGGAGACAAATAGATTTAGGTTTACTTAGGGTAAGAAGACCTGATCATTGATTGCTGGTTAAACCATATTTCTACGTATTTGAAACAAATTATTTCACTGAATTGTATGTTAAAGAGAGTGAGGGATTTATGAAATGTAGATTATTCCTTGATTTCTTACTCGTGATTTTACTTGGACATCGGAAAAGAAGTTACGTTATATACGATTTCAAAAGGGGATATTATTCAGTGCATCAAAAGATGCGCTCCGTTTCCTGTTTCCTATCCTACTAAATTACCATTCCAAGCAAATTTCTTCTCTTTCAAACAATTCATCCATTGAATAAAGATAATTCGGCCATACGTATCGGAGGACATGAAACTTTCTTAATACCATTTGGAATATATTTCAATATACTTCCGATACTATAACAGATCGAAAATTTCTTTATTGGAGGTATATAATGGCATATCCATTTCGTAACTTAGTATTTGAAGGTGGCGGGGTAAAGGGAAGCGCTTATATAGGTGCCATCCGTGCACTAAATGAAGAAGGGATTTTACCAGAAATACAACGATTTGGAGGGACTTCAGCAGGAGCGATTACTGCATTACTTTTAGGTCTTTCCATTCCATTCGCAGATCTTGTAAAAATCCACAAAGACATGAATTTCAAAGCGTTTAAAGATGATGATTTTTCGATTGTACAAGATAACATTCGTTTATTTTTTGATGGTTTTGGTATCTATAAAGGGGATTTCTTCACTGAGTGGGTAGGAAAGATTGTTGAAAAGTGGACAGGGAGTAAGGACACAACTTTTCAGCAGTTGTATGACAAAACAGGAAAAGACGTGTTTTTCCAAGGAACGAACATTTCTACACACCAGCTTCGTACGTTTTCACGCGAAACGACACCTGATGTCCCATTAGTAGTTGCTGTGCGGATTTCGATGTCCATCCCATTCTTTTTTAAATCTGTGGAATGGGATAAAGATTATTATGTAGACGGAGGTGTACTCGATAACTACCCAATTCGTTTATTTGATCGAAAAAGTTTTGTGAATAAAGAAGAACACTTCACGACCACAGATACGATTGACGAGGTTAATAAACTGATAAGCAATATAGAGGATCATTTTACATTAAGAAGCTTACACACGAAATACAATGCATCTTTCTTTGATCCTACAGATGAAATTGTCTACAACAAAGAAACACTTGGTTTCCGTTTAGAATCTCAGGCGGAGGTTGCCATGTTAAAACATATCGCAACCTCAACAGAACATCATATTGGCCATTCTCTTATTCATTTTGCATGGAATTTGTCTCAAACCATGATCAAAGGTCATGAGAGCGGAAAAACCACCAAAGAAGATGCTACCCGCACTGTATTTATTAATACATTCTTTACGTCGGCGTTTAATTTTGATATCACAGAAGAAGAAAAGAAAACACTCATGAATTCAGGTTATACTTCTACTAAAGACTATCTACATCAGTTTAATACGTCTGAAGTAAAATTGTTTAATCGACCATAAAGCCGAGTGCAATGCACTTGGCTTTTTTTAATCGTCCTGTAAATTCTTTTTTTTAGTAGCTAATAAAAATTTAGATAGACTATGCATAGAACAAGAGAGAGGAGATAACAGAAAGTAATAAATATAAGTTTTGATGACTTCTTATTTTGTAAAACTAGGGTGTAGAAAGGGTGAAACAGGTGGAAGAAAAACGAATTATGATTTATACAATTTTTTGGCTAACACAGTACAAAAGAGAACTTTAAAACGGTGGATAGGAATGTATCAAAAAATGAATAGAGTAGCAAGGCGGATTTATTGTGGAAGTAGGGATTTTCCTTTTTCTTTCTACTGATAATAAAGCGTTATGTAGACTGGGGATGTATAAGGTATTCATTGCTATTCCTTCAAAATGCTGATGTTACATCACATTAAAATAACCTCTAATTTAAGTATTGAAATTCTCTAAATCTCGATGTATTATATTCTTGTATTTTCTCACTTTGCGAAGCCTAGAAAACATCATCACTTCTGAAAGAACTCGAACTCTAGCCGGTTCTTTGAATTTACTTGAACTTATTTTTGAATCATTGTATTATATTTCCGAGTCTTACTCATATAAATCATTATCAGGGGAATCTGCAAATTTGCAGGTTCTTTTTTATTTTATTGAAAGTAAAATTTTAGCCAGTCGTTTATTTTCATATTGTTGATTTTTATACGTGTTTGGTAAAAATCAATGAGTTGCAAAAAAAATACTATGCTGAAATCTAGTTTGGTATAGCAATGTGCATATAAAAGATCTCACTTTGCTATATCCCCTAAAAAGAGTCATAAAAATCTATATTTTTTTAATTCAGTTGCATACTACAAAACTTCTTTTAAAAGAAATGTATGTACATACACATTATATTTTGTTCCATAACTCTCTAACTTTCGTTCACGATAGTCTGTTAAGTACAGGATTATTGGCGGGTGGTGCAATAGGTGCAGAAGATGTGAAAACAAATGAAAAAGTACAAGTTGCTGTTGCAGGTAAAGAGGGAAATATAACGTATAAAGAAATTGATAAAGCAGAATCTCCATTGTTATTTGGAATGTATCCTTTATGTTAAGATC
>NZ_WEII01000196.1:0-4588 GCF_009183805.1 Bacillus sp. B2-WWTP-C-10-Post-4
ACTTTTTTCCTCTCAATTATTGAATTAATAATATAGCACATCAAATTTATCAATTCTTACATCCAATTCGATTAAATTAATGAATAAAATTCAATTATATAAAAATAATAACTACAACTAATCGGTATATATTAAAGAGGTGTCAATTTTGTCCTTAAATGAAGAGACCTTAGAAACTAAGACATATAAAACCATTGAAAAGATCGAAACAAATAACCTAAAACAACTTAAAAATACACTAGATAATATCTTTGATATTAGTGCAGATTTGATTGAACATCCTTTGCAATTAAAAACAAACACGAATATTTTACTTTATTATTTTGAAGGCCTTACAGATGGTGTTGCATTAAAAGCCAATGTTGTTACACCATTATTACAAGAAGTAAATGAAGACAGTCAAATTTTTAATTCTAATATTATTGCTACTCATACAAAAATCGTATATACATGGAATGAAATTAAAGAAGGATTACTTGAGGGTCAATGTGTACTGTTTATGGAAGGAGAAAATCGGTCACTTCTAATAAATACAAAAGGCTGGGCAGAGAGAGCCATTCAAGAACCAATTTCAGAAGTTACTATTAAAGGCTCACATGATGGTTTTATTGAGAATGTCACAAAAAATATAGGCCTAATTCGTCGATATATTCCTTCTACAGAGTTAAAAATCAAAAAGCTGACGATTGGAGAACGAGCCACTTCTTTAGTCTATTTAATTTACTTAGGTGATGTAGCAAACGCAGATGTAGTCCAAGAAATAGAAACTAGAATCTGCAAAATCAAAACAGATGCGGTATTAAGTATTGGAGAGCTATCTAATTATACAAAAGATCAAAATTGGACTCCTTTTCCACAGGCTTATTTAAGCGAACGTCCAGACGCCATTTCAAACCATATACTTGATGGGAAAGTAGCAGTGTTAATGGATAGATCCCCTGGTGCTATGGTTGTTCCTATGAATTTGATTGGATTTTTTCAAACCCCAGATGACTATAATATTCATTGGCTCATTGCATCTTTTTTTCGCTTATTACGATTTGCAGGATTTATTATAGCTATTTTTTTACCCGCATTTTATATTGCTATAGTATCCTTTCACTTTGAGATCATTCCTATAGATTTATACACTTCTATTGCAACGTCAAGAGTTAAGGTCCCCTTCTCTCCCTTATTGGAAGCTTTTATAATGGAAATTACACTGGAAATGCTACGTGAAGCTGGTATTCGCTTACCACAACCTATTGGACAAACTATTGGTATTGTTGGAGGGATTGTAATTGGACAGGCGGCTGTTCAAGCTGGACTTGTGAGTAACGTTATGGTTATTATCGTATCTATTACAGCCATTGCATCATTTATTGTTTCTAATTATGATTTATCAAGTTCTATACGCCTTATTCGTTTTCCAATGATGTTATTGGCATACTTTTATGGAATTGTAGGTATTGTTAGTGGATTAATGCTCTTATTTGCTCATTTTGTTTCACTGACTTCCTATGGTTCACCATACGGATTGCCAATCGCGCCATTTCGGCTTCAAGAGTTAAAAGATTCTTTTGTAAGGTTTCCTATTTCGATGATTACCACCCGCTCGAGTACTGGACAGCCGAAACAAGAAAAGAAAAAAGAAGGTGGTCCGCATGGGGAATCTTAAATTCAAAAATATAACTTTATTCGAATTTATTATTTTCATCCATTCGCTGCAACTTGCATCTGGTATGTTAATTATGCCAAGCCCACTTGCTACTACTGCTGGTACAGATGGCTGGATTTCGATCATTCTCGGATGGATAGTTACTTCTATAATCGGTGTAATTATTATATTAATGTTACAAAAAAATCCCAACAAAAATTTCTCACAAATCTTAAAAACATACTTTGGTAAATGGATAGGAACAATTCTTTTTCTTGCATATGCCTCTTATCTATTTTTTGCTGGATTTAATACTTTATTAAAGGCAACTGATATTGTAAAAGTGTGGATATTTCCTTCCACTCCTGCTTATCAAATCACCATATTATTACTATTACCTTTTATTATTTTAGTCCTGAGTGGGTTAAGGGCTCTTACTAGTTATTCTATGCTTGTTTTCTTCTTCACTACTTGGATGCCACTATTTCTTCTTTTTTCACTAAAGACTAACTACAACCCTTTACACCTACTACCTATTTTTAAAGATGGATTATACCCTATTATAAAGGCAACAAAAGAAACCATTACACCTTATGCTGGCTTAGAAATTACATATTATATATACCCGTTCTTACAAAAAAAACAAAAAGCCATAAAAGGGCTACTAATAGCGAATACTGGAACTATGCTTTTCTATCTATATGTGACTATTCTTTCTTATATATACTTTAGTCCAGAGGGGATAAAAGACGTAATCTGGCCAGTATTTCATCTGTTAAAAGGGGTTCGTTTTTCTTTCATGGAAAGATTAGAAATTATATATATCGCTTACTACTTGATTGTATTTTCCACTACAATATATCCGTATTTATTTTTCAGTTTTGAATCTGTGACCATTTCACTTCAAAAAAACGTCCGTAATTGGGCGCTACTTGCTTTTATGTTATTTATAGTTGGTCTATTTATTTTCCTAAATCCCGATGTGGATCAATATTTGTTTATATATTCTCTTATGGATATCTTAAATGTCATTTTCTTTATTCTATTACCAATTATTTTTTTCGTTTACAGTATTCTTTTTACTTGGGTTACTAGGAGGAAACAACTTTGATTCGAAAATGGATATGGGTTTTAATTTGTTGTTTATATATAATTGGTTGTAGTCAAAGAATTCCTCTTGAGAAGGTTTCATTAATCCTGTTAATTGGCTTGGATAGAACCGCTAATGGAGACATAAAAGTTGGAACAAGTATACCACTCTTTCATCATAAGCAGCAAAAAAGTACTATAGAACATTGGACAAAAGCATCAACTGTATATACTGGATTCAGTAAGATAGATACGAAGTTAACGGGCTTTATGACCGCTTCCAAAGCTGAAATCATTTTAATTGGGAAAAAATTAGCGCAAGAAGCAAATTGGTTACAGGAGCTTGATTCTTCTTACCGTGATCCTTACGCTACCATTAATGCTAAAGTAGTACTTGTAGATGGGCCTGCAGAAGAAATTTTTAAAATTTATAAGCCTAGTAAACCATCACTATCATCTTATATAAATGGTGTAATCGAATCCTCAATTCAAAATAACCAATCCGTCTCTTCTACAATTCAGCAATTAATGAGAGAACAAAATGAAGATGGAATGACGCAAACTGTTCCAATTATCAAAAAAACAAAGAATGAAATCGACACAGTAGGAATTGCATTTTTAAATCGAAAAGGGAAATATTTAACTTATATCCCTAAAAAAGATGTTAAATTTTTCAATCTTTTAAATAAGTCAAAAAGTAACGGGCGAATGATACTACACCTTGCACTGCCTCCTAAAAATTCCAACAAAAAAACAAATACTTCTATCTTCGTACAGAACGCGACAAGGAAGGTAGATGTTACTTTTCAAAACGGAAAGTTTGTATTTAATCTCGATATATATGCTAATGTAGCTTTAATAGAAAAAACCAACCCGAATTTAATTAAGGGGTACTATGATAATAAAAAAAATATATATCATTTAAAAAGTGCTATTCAAAAAGAAATTAATAATAATTTACAAAATATATTAAATGAAATACAGCAGAATAAAATTGATCCAATCGGATTATCCCTATATGCTAGAGCTTTTCAATATAAAGAATGGAAAAAAGTAAAAGGAGATTGGTTGCAAGCGTTAGCAGAGGCTAAAATAAATGTAAAGACGCACGTCAAAATAAAAGATACTGGGACCATTAGAAATTAAAATAGACTAGTCTATTTTTCTGCTTAAAAGTCTTTCTAAGTGGGTTTTCCCTCTTCAATATTTATCGTGTAAAAGGTGCTAACTCGAAAAAACTCTTTCCGTTCTTTTAAAAGGCAATAATTTAACTACGCAAATCAAGTACCAGTTTCTAATTTAAAGAGCTGAAGAAATTATAACTCTGGTGCAGTAGATATGCCAGGTGCCATTCCAATTGCAATTCCATGATATAACGTCAAAGCCAAAATTCCTAAGTTAAGGAATTTTGGCTTTTTGAGTTCACAAGAATATCTTATTTTTAGCTCTATGTACCTAGCTACAATAAATACATATCAACATTGGAAAAATAAAAAGCAAAGCCTTTTGGCTCCACCAAACCAAAATTCATCTCTCACCTATCGTCGTGCTATGTTCTTCACACGCTTGAGGAAGGAGAATTCTTTCGGGAAATCCGTTAAATTATAAGTACATTCGACAACAATCAATTATTTTCTAAAAAACAATTCCACATCTTTATCAACTCATTTTAGAATATTTAAACAATAATTATATATACATTCCCTGCATAAATTATTCATTTTCTTTTATATAACACCTATTTTTTAACTTCTGATAAATTATTAAACATTGGATTATTATACACAACCCCTAAAACATGGGGTATTTTGTAGAATTTTGTCTATCAATATGTATGTACACCCTTTTGTAGTGGATATAGAC
>NZ_WEII01000197.1:0-4497 GCF_009183805.1 Bacillus sp. B2-WWTP-C-10-Post-4
CTATATTTCTAAATTACTTAATTTTTGCTGCATCAAATGCTTTTTGAACTGCTTGAACTTCAGCTGTATTCGCACCATATTTATTAGTTGCCACTCGAATACATGCTGATTTCAATTCTTTGAAATTAGAAGTCATGTTTAACTCATCTGTATTTGCATAATAGAAAATATCAAACATTTTATCTTCACCAATTCCTTTAACAGTTACTCCGTTATGAGTTCCGCCTTTCGCAATGAGATACGCAACTTTATTAATAATACTTGAATTAAAATGAACACCGCCTTGATCCCATCCATTAAAATCGTTAAATTCACTGTAATCATCTGGATAAGGTACTCCTAGTGAAGATGGAATAGAAGCTGGGTTTTCCATATCACGGAAAACAGATCCTGTTTGTTCTCCCATTGTCCAGTTAAAGTTTCCATTATTTACGTATTTCTCAATAGATGTTCCCATAATATCAGATAATGCCTCATTAATCGCACCGGATTCTCCGTAATATTCAAGATTAGATTCGCTAGAAGTAACAGCATGTGTAAATTCATGTCCAGCTACGTCATATGCTTTAACAATAGGATCGCCATATACAAGCATACTTCCATTATTAGCACTTAATGCATTCTGCCAATTTTTCGGATCATTCGTCTCTTCAGAATCCCAAGCGTGTACAACTGAAACTACTTTTTGTCCTTTATTATCAAAGCTATTACGCTTGTATTTATCTTTATAAAAATCAAATACTTTTGTTGCTAAGTAATGAGCACTTACTGCTTTTGGATCGTTAAATGTTGCCGAAGTACTAGTCGCTAATGTACCAGGATAATAGCTTTCTTCTTTAGTAATATCTCTGTAATTCACATCATATGTTTCAATTCCTTGCCCTCTTGTATAATCAGCAAGAGCATATTTGCCATTACTTTGTTTAGAGATACCAAATGAACGAGAAATACCTAAATCATCTTTTCCTGTTCCAGTTAATGGTGTAAGACTGCTTTGTTTACTTTTCTTTAAAGCTCCAACTAGTTTGTCACTGGCTTTTAAGTTAGATTCTTGTACCATATTTTTTAACATATCACCATTTTGTGCATTTACTAAATAAGTACCAGAAACATAGTTTGGTGTTGCAGCTTCAAAGGTAACTTGGTATGCATTTTTAGCTTCTCCATTATCTTCATCAACAAAAATAACCTCTTTAACTTCTGGCTCAGAAATAAACTTGAGATCGTTCCCGTACTTCGTATAAATAAATTGTTTTGCTTCATCTTTTGATAGATTAATAGGTTTTTTCAATTCTTCTTGTTTTAAATTTTGCGCGCTATCACCTGAAACACTTTTAATAACACCCTTATTATCTACGTGTGCAGTTAATTGATGGCCATATACTTCTTTTCCTTCGTATGTTTGCTGCATACGCACAAGTGTAGTTCCATCATACGAACCACGTTTTTGAAGGACTTTATAATCTACCCCTGCTTCTCCATTGACTTGTTTTTGGGACAGAGCTTGCTCTGTTTTCTCCTTAAGTGCATCCTTTACTACATTTTCTGGTGCCTTTTGTGACGGCTGTGTAAGTTCACCCGAACGGAACGATTCCTCTTGAATTTGAACTTGTAGTTGATCTGTTTCCTCTGCATGACCTACGCCATATGGTGCCACAGCTGTTAAAGCTAATCCTGTTGTTAATGCTACCTTAGTTAATGTCTTTTTGTTTTTCATTATTTCACCTCGTATAATTTTTGAAATAGAAAGCTTGTACAAAGTATACTGTCTATTCCTGTCGGAAAAAAGAGAAAATACGAAATTTATGTAACATTATGCAAAATTACATAAATTGTTGTCAATATTCAAAATAATGAACGGAACACATATGTACATTATTTTGAATAAAAGAGAATCCTTATAGACACTCATCCAATTGGTTAGTTATTAATTATCTATATTCATTCTAATAAAAGTATACTTACATCTAAATAACAACATAAAAACCCACTCTTTACTATTGTAAGAGTGGGTTTCATACTATTAAAATAACAATTACTATAAGAAACCTTATAATTTATATTTTTTTAGTAATCCTATTAAGTTTTTTATAAAATTCACCTTTTGTCTTTGCATGATTAAACTCATTTGGATTAATATTTGCTTTTTGCGCGAGTGCTACAATCTCTTCTTTTGAAATTGAGTCTTTCGTATTTATAGATGCTATATTTGTGTATTTTCCGTCTTCTGTTTTTGGAATTTCTAAAATCCCTTTATTCACAAGATCAACTACAGCCTTATGCTCTGAAGAATGTAAATCTACACCAGTAATTTTCCAATTACGCATAACTTTTGGTGTGTATACACCGTTCTTTACCTCTTTTAAATATGTAATAGCAAGGTTACGAATGGTTCCACCTGTTTCTCCAAATGCATTCTCTTGTTTAGATGACCAAATTTGTTCAAACTTACGCCCCTCTAAAGCTCCCCCTTTTGCCTGAAGAGCCTCCATTCTATATGCATTCATTCCCAGCGTCATAACATCGCTCGTTTTGATTGGTTTGTTTGTACGAATAGAGCGTAAATTTATAATTCTACTTCCATATGGTTTTGTTAAGTCAATTTCGTATTTTACGCCTCCAAAGAAATCGTTCGTACTGTATTTAGATGCACGGCGGGTTTTATCAAAGCTAACGGTTACATCTCCGGCACGAGATGAGTTAAAATATCCTGCTGCCCATTCCATATAGTCTTTTAAATCTTTTCCAGAAATCTTATATACTGTAATTTCTCCCAAGGCATATTGGTAATTGTACGCAATATCTTTTTTCTTAATAGGACCTATATCCAAACGGGCATAATCATTATCAATTTGATGGGCTACTACATCCGCTTTACTGTAGTAGAGCATGACTTCATGAAAGAAATCTGATAAAGGTGTTTCTTGAATCTGAACACTTGGAATACCTTTTATTTCATTTTCAGGAACAAGATTTCTCCCCTTTAATTGAGCGACTACAACATTTGCATCTCCTCTCGCATATTCGTGAAAAGGTGTTAATGTTTCTTCAAGTGTAGGATCAGATAATATCGTTGTTCCATCAGCATTTTTTACAGGTATAGCGGTAGCAGTTTTATCTTTTAAAACCAATTTCCCATCTTGCTTTGTAAAAGTAAGGTCAATACGTGAAATATGTGTTCCATATTTATCTGGTTCTGTAATAATTACGCCATTTACAACTTCTTTTTTTACAAGTTTATGCATATGAGCCGCAAAAATAGCGCTTAGTTCCGGACAAGCATTTGCAATATCTTGAACACCAGTACCAGGGATACCATTCTCATTTTCTAATCCCATATGCATAACTCCTACCATTACATCTACTTTACCTTCTAATTCCTTAATTGCCTTTTTCGTCTCTTCTACCGGATTTTTCACCACTACACCATCTAAGTGATCTGTCCCTTTTTCAAAATCACTAATCATTGGTGTATTCATACCAATAATCCCAACTTTAATTCCACCTTTTTCTACAATTGTATATGCAGGAAGAAAGCGCTCTCCATTTTCCTTATAAATATTTCCTGCTAACGTTTTTCCCTTATATTGCTCACTAACTTTTTTCAATGTATCTAATCCAAAATTGAATTCATGATTTCCAAATGCCCAGGCGTCATATCCCATTGTATTCATCGCTACCATCATTGGCGATTGTGGTTTATCGTTGAATAATTCTACTGAGTTTCCTTGAATTGTATCCCCAGCATCTACTAATATGGTATTTGGATTTTGTTGACGGACCTTCTTTATAACCGTATAAAGCTGCGTCAAACTTCCACTCATATTTGCTCCATCAAGCGCATAATCCCAAGGCATAAATCTACCATGAATATCTGCAGTACCTAACAATGTGATATTAACTTCAGATTCCTCAGCCTTAGAGATAGGTGGTTTGACTATTACTGCTGTTCCAAGCAGTAATAGAATTACAAAGTAACATACATAGTTCTTCCATTTCATTTTTTGCATAATAATAATATTTCTCCCCTTTTTGTACTTTCATAAAGTTGCTTGAACTTTAAAAATGTAACTTATTATTCAGGAAACTTCAACTACAAAAGATAATTTTGAAGGTGGTTCTGTTGCAAAATAAAGAGAATAAATTGCATACATCCCCTAACAGAATTGTATTTTATCGTTTCCTGACAGAATACCCCTTCCTTAAGCGTGTGAAGAGTACTTTCAAAATAAGGACATATCATTCATCATCATAAAATCATTATTTCAATTTACTAAAATTCGCATATAAAATATGTTATGATGATTATTTTTTTGAATTTCATTGTCGAAGTATTTCCTTCTCAATGAAAATACTTCCAAAAAAATAACCCCGCTCTTCATTTAAGACGGGGTTACACTTATACAGAAAATCGGATAGTTTCATATTTTCTTAAGCTTATTGGTTACTTTCAACTAATTTCATTCTATTTTTGTTTTCTTCTGAATCAATATGAAT
>NZ_WEII01000198.1:0-4287 GCF_009183805.1 Bacillus sp. B2-WWTP-C-10-Post-4
TAACTACATAGTAAGTTGAATTTAAAAAAAAGATGCTATCTTCTAGCATCTTTTTTTCTTTAAGAGGAAATATCATTGATCCTTATATTATTTGAAATTCAAATGCGGGCATATAAATAAGGGAAAAGGAGATAATATTTAACAAATTATAATTGGAAATGGTATTTTAGGTCAGAAATGTTTTTATACTAATTAGGTTATTTGTACTAAATAAGCATAATGTCTCGCTTTTCTGCTCTTTAATCTTATAGTTATTTTTTATTAAGTACATATCGTTTTTTAGAAATCTCAATCCTAGCAGAGTATATAAATTGGGTGATAAAAATGTGGAACATAATTACTTCTTATCTTCCAGATTGGAAAGTCTTTGTACAAGCTTTTATCTTGTTTTTAATTCCGTATACTATCTCAAGATTTTTTCATTGGGTTCGTATGTCAGAGAAAGAGTGGGAAGAATGAGTTGGTGGAAGTCAAGAGACAAACAAGTGAAAAAAAATAATATTCAAAGTAAAACGAAACAAGAGCATAAACCATCTCAAAATGCAATCGTTCATTTCACAAATGATTTTGCCTCTAACTTAGAACTTATAAAGCAACAAATCGGACATAATTCTGATGTTCGCTTTCGGAAGTTTAATATTGGACGCACAGATATTCAGGCTGGGATCGTTTTTGTTGATGGCCTATCAGATAAAGAGATAATTGACAAACATATTATGAAATTACTAATGGATGATTTTTCTGATGAATATAAAAATGAATCTTCTTATGTGGAGGGGACTGTTTCAAAAGAATATATTAAAAATAAAGTTCTTACAATTAGTGAAGTAGCAGAAGTCCATTACATAAAAGATTTAATACCCAAAGTATTGATAGGTTCAACAGCTCTTTTAATTGATGGTTTAGCAGATGTGTTTATTCTTGGTACAACAAAAGCAAATAAACGAAATATTGAAGAACCAGTATCGGAGGCATTAGTCAGAGGGCCACGGGTCGGTTTTACTGAAGTATTGAGTGATAATACCTCACTTTTGCGACGACACTGTGCGGATGAGAACTTATCATTAGTAAAGCTACCAGTAGGAGAACGTGCAAAGAAAGAGTTAGTTGTCGCATTTATTAAAGATCTTGCTAGTACAGAATTGGTGGATGAAATAAAAAACAGAATTCAGAAAATTGACATAGACAGTGTACTCGAATCTGGTTATATAGAGCAACTTATTGAAGATAATTATCTCAGTCCTTTTCCGCAGATTCAAAATACAGAACGACCTGATCGTGTTATTAGTGCTTTAATGGAAGGTCGAGTAGCTATTTTGTTAGATGGAACACCATTTGTTTTAATTGCTCCAGTTACATTTAGTATGCTGCTGCAATCACCAGAAGATTATTATGAAAGGTGGCTTCCTGGTACGCTTCTCCGCTTATTACGCTTCATGACAGCTTTTGTTTCATTATTTGCTCCAGCACTGTATATTTCTTTTATTTCATTTCATCCAGGATTAATTCCCACTAAGCTCGCTATTTCTATTATCGGATCGCGAGAAGGAGTCCCTTTTCCCGCTTTAATAGAAGCGTTAATTATGGAAGTAGCTATCGAAGTTTTGCGAGAAGCAGGTTTACGTCTGCCTAAACCAATTGGACCTGCAATGGGAATTGTGGGCGGTTTAATAATTGGTCAGGCTGCCGTAGAAGCAGGAATTGTTAGTCCAATAATGGTTATCGTTGTTGCGGTAACAGCTATTTCTTCTTTTACTATTCCGCAATATAGTGTAGGAATTACGTTACGCATTCTTCGTTTTGTAGCTATGTTTTGTGCTGCGATATTTGGTTTGTATGGAGTTATTCTCTTCTTTCTTTTACTTTGCAGTCATTTAGTGAAACTGAAAAGTTTTGGCGTTCCTTATACCAGTCCTGCTGTTCCATATCAATTCAGTGACTGGAAAGATTTTATGGTTCGCATGCCATTAAAAATAATGAGACGTCGACCGAAAATAATGCATACCAAAAAAAATATCCGCAAAAGGTAGCTGATGACGAAAGGAAGTGGCCTTCAGTGATTACTAAACTTAAAGACCGAATAACAACTTCACAGGCAGCTGTTATTATTGTAAATTACATACTTGGGACAGGAATTCTCACTCTGCCCAGAGCATCTGTGGAAAAAGTGAAAACACCAGATGTATGGATAAGTGTGATATTAGGTGGAATACTGGCAATGGTTTCAGGAGTAATTATGGTCAAATTAAGTCAGCAGTTTCCAGAAAAAACATTTTACCAATACAGTCAAGATATTGTAGGGAAATGGATAGGCAGATTACTTAGTTTTCTTATTATAGGGTATTTTCTTACAACTTCAGCATTTCAAATTCGTTCAATGGCAGAAGTAATAAGCTTTTTTTTGCTCGAAGGAACCCCCACATGGGCTATTGTTATGCCTTTTATGTGGATAGGTCTCTATTTGATTATGAGTGGTATTAATTCAATTGCACGGATGTTTGAAATAATATTTCCTATTACTGTTTTTATTTTTTTAATCATTTCCTTTATGAGCATCGGAATATTCGAGATAGATAATCTCCGTCCCGTATTAGGTTTGGGAATTAAACCAGTATTAGATGGGATAAAAACAACGTCTCTCGCATATACAGGTCCTGAAATTATGTTAATTCTTTTGGTATTTATGGAACAACGAAATAAAGCAGTAAAAGCTATTTTAGTTGGAATTTCTATTCCGTTAATCTTTTATGTAATAACTGTTGTAATGGTCATTGGTGCATTATCAATTGATGGGGTTGTAACAAGAACATGGCCGACAATTGATCTTATGCGCAGTTTTGAAATTTCTGGATTGATATTTGAACGTTTTGAATCTTTATTGCTTGTAATATGGATTATGCAAATATTTGCTACCTATACGATTAGTTATTATGCAGCTGCATTAGGATTAGCACAACTCTTTAAAAAGAGAATTCATCCGTTTATTTTTGCTTTGATTCCAATCATTTACATCATTGCTATGACTTCGAAAAATATAAATGACTTGCTTAAATTGGGGGATATGCTCGGTAATGCTGCTTTATTTTTATTTGGTTTACTGCCACTGCTTCTTCTTATTATTACGCGATTAAAAGGAGGAGTAGTGTGAAAAATAAATTTAATTATATGCGGTTCTATTTGACTTTGTTATGGACGCTTTTGCTTCTATTTTTAACAGGATGTTGGAGCAGTAAAGAAGTAGAAGAGTTGAGTTTAACTGCAGGTATAGCACTAGATAAAGGGAAGGATTCAACAATTGAGAAAGAGGATGAGGAAGGAGGTTATCCTAAAAGAAATCTTATAACAGCTACTTATCAAATTGTTAGTTCGCAAGCACAAAGTAAAGGAAATGGACAACAAAAACGTTATATAAATGTTTCTGAGACCGGTGATTCCATTCATCAAATTGTTCGTGAGTTTTCATTGAAAAGAGAGAGCACAATGTTCAGCCCACATTTAAAAAACATTGTTATTAGTGATAGTCTTGTACGTACATTCAGTTTAGAACAATTACTTGAACAGTATCTCCGTGACAATGAAGTTCGGCTTAGCTGTATGCTCTTAATTAGCAAGGGTCTAGCGAAGGAGGTACTGGAATCAAACAAAAAAGGAGAAATCCCAGCATTTCGTTTGTCTGGAATTGCAGATAATAGAAATAGAACAACAAGGATTTTACCTCCTGTATCGCTCGCTAAATTGGAAGGAAAGATGCGGTCAGGGTCCAGTTTTCTTTTGCAAAATGTAATCTCGATAAAAGGGGAAACAAAATTTGCAGGAGCTGCTGTAATTAAAGGGAAGACAAAAAAGTTGATGGGCTTTTTAAATGAACAGGAATTGGAAGGAGTAGTATGGATAAATGGAAAAAGGAATGGTGGTGTGGTAAAAACTTTTGATAAAGAATCAAAGAAACTCATTATATACGAAATAAAGTCAATAAAAAGCAAAATCATACCACATGTTAATGGAAATAATATTTCCTTTGATGTAAACATTGAATCAGAAGGACGTTTGTCTGAAAATTGGATGCAATCAGGAAAAAAATTTAAAAATAAATTTTTAAAAAGGGAAGAAAAAGCTATTGAAAAAGAAGTAAAGCACTTAGTACATCATGTTACAAAAAAAATACAAAAAGAATATCAAGTCGATATTGCGGGTTTTGGCAACCAATTAAGAATTAAACACCCGAGAACATGGGAGAAAGTTAAAAAAGATTGGGATCAAACATTTAGTAAAGTACCGATTAAATAT